>NZ_JAYFNG010000002.1:0-247923 GCF_034933565.1 Raineyella sp. | reverse complement strand
GCCTCGCGCAGGTCGAGGTCGGCGGTCTCGGCCATCAGTGCCTCGGCCTGTTCCGGGCCGAGCACCCGCAGGATCCGCTCCCGGCTCTCCCGGGCGTCCCCGCCCAGGCCGGGGCCGAACGCGTCGATGACGGTCCCCTGTGCCCGCCACAACGCGTCCGCCGCCCCCTGCAGTCGCGCCGCCCGGCGCGGCTCGCCGGCGGCCATCACCACCTGGCAGGCGAGCAGCAGGACGTGCGGGGTGCAGATGCCGTCCTCGAAGACCTCCTGCAGCCGCAGCGCCTCGGTGGCGTACGCGCGGACGCCGGCCAGATCACCCTGGCGCCACAGCACGATGCCGGTCACCCACAGGGCGTACGCCTTGGCCCACGCCTCCCCGTTGCGGCGGCTCTCGGCCAGGATCTCCGCGCAGGTCTCCCCACCGCCGGCCGGGTCACCGGAGTAGATCTGGCACAGTGCGAGCTGGAACATCGCGGTCTGCATCGCGGCGACGTCGCCGAGCTCGCGCAGCACGTCGATGCCCGCCCGGTAGAGCGGTACTCCCTCGGCCGGGTCCCCGCCGAACAGGCAGAGCAGGCCGCTCCAGGTGGCCACCTCGGCCAGCCGGCGCCGGTCGCCGAGGTCGGTCGCGATCGCCCGCGCCTCCTCGAGCATCCGGGCCCCGTCCTGGTGGTCGCCCTGCAGCATGGCGATCCAGTAGACCACCAGCAGGCACTCGCAGCGCAGCGGTGCCGCCACGTCGGGCAGCGCCAGCACCCGTTCGAGTCGGTAGCGTCCGGCGGCCATGTTGTGCCCACCGGCCCAGAAGTAGCGCAGGTTGGCGGCGATCCCGGCGGCGGTGTCGTGTCCGTCCGGATCGGAGATGCCCCAGTCCATCGCGGCGACGATCTCGGCCACGTCGCGCCGGGCGCGGCGCAGCCACTGGGCCTGGTGCGGCCCGGCCCACTCCCGGTGCATCTGGCCGCTGCGTTCCAGGGCGAGCCTGGCGTGGCGGCGCCGCAGGTCCTCCCACTCGTCGCTGCGCACCGCGACCCGGGCGCCGTAGTCGCGCATCGTCGCGAGCTGGCGGTAGTAGGTGAACCCGTCGGCCGGTTCGGCGATCAGCACCGACTTGGTGACCAGTCCGTCGAGCAGGTCGATCACGTCGGCGGGGTCGATGGTGCCATAGCCGGCGACGATCTCGACCGCCTCCAGATCCGCGCCACCGCGGAAGACCGACAGCCGTGACCAGAGCAGCCGCTCGGCCGGGGTGCACAGCTCGTAGCTCCAGTCGACCAACGCCTCCAGGGTCCGGTGCCGCGGCAGGATGTCGCGCGGGGAGCCCTTGAGCAGCGAGAACCGCTGGTCCAACCGGTCCAGCAGGTCACCGACGCCGAGGGCGCGCAGCCGGACGGCGGCCAGCTCGATCGCCAGCGGCATCCCGTCCAGATGGGTGCACAGCTCGACCACCTGGGTGCAGTTGTCGGGGCCGACGACCAGGTGGGTGCCGGCCCGGTCGGCCCGGTCGACGAGCAGCCGGACCGCCTCGGACTCCCGGACCGCGTCCAGGTCGGCGCAGGAGTCGGGCACCTGCAGCGGCGGGACGACCAGCACCTGCTCCCCGGAGATCCCCAGCGGTTCCCGGGAGGTCGCGACGATCCGCACCTCGTGGCACTCGCGCAGGACCGCCCGGGCCAGGCCGGCTGAGGCCTCCAGCAGGTGCTCGCAGTTGTCGAGGACGAGCAGCAGCCGCCGGTTGCGCAGATGCCCCAGCACCTGGGCCACCGGGTCCTGCAGCGACTGGTCGATCACCTGCACCGCGGAGGCCGTACGCCACGCGACGTCGACCGGGTCGGAGACCGCATCGAGGGTGACGACGACGGTGCCGTCGGGGAACTCGTGCTCCAGCCGGGAGCACAGTTCGGTCGCGAGCCGGGTCTTGCCGATGCCGCCGGGCCCGACCAGGGTCACCAGGCGACGGCGATGCACGAGTTCCACCACGTGGCACACCAACTCCTCACGCCCGATGAAGGACGTGAGGGCGGTCGCCAGCTCCGGTGACGGCGACAGTTCGGTCAACGCGACTCCTCGACGGCGGGGATCATCCCAGACTACGTGAGACGGCGCGGGATCGGGGGGCCGCGGACGTCCCTCCGGAACACCTCTACCCCCGTGCCGGAGGCCGGCTGCGGCGTCACCCACCCGTGACGCAGGAGGCGGATACGGGTAGTTCTACGGGTACCGGGTGATCTGTGACCCACCTTACATTCGGTGCCACGGACACGACTCAAGGAGGAGTCCATGACGTTCTTCATGCACCGGCTGGCGGAGGTGCTCGGGGCCCCGGAGCCCCAGGAGGCCCCCCGGCCCGCATTGCGGCCCGCCGTCCTCGTCGCCCGCAACGAAGGCACGGATCGCCAGGTCGCCCTGCGGTCGCTGGCCGAGCAGCTGGTCTGCGAAGCCAACGCGGTCATCGAGGATCCCGCCTCCCACCTCGACCTGGTCGACGAGGTCGGCGGGGAGGACCTCGCCTTCACCATCAGCTGCCGCGACCATCGGGCCCGGGTCTCCACCCACTTCTCCGGCGGCCGCACCCTCGGCCGGATCATCTCCGCCGACCTGCCCGCGGGCGAGCCGCAGGAGCTGGCCGGTCCGGAGGCGCTGCCCGACCTGCTGGTCCGCCTGGTCGTGGCGGCCGGCCTGCACAACGCCGAGCCGGTCCACATCAGCTGACCGGCCACCCGCCGGACTGCTGCCCGACCCGTCGGGCCCGCCCGGCAGATCGCCCCCCGCATCCCTGCTCTTCCGTCCCCAGGTGCGCACCGCCCGGTGCCGACACCCCGACGCGTACGCCCCGAGGGCGTGCCGCCCCACCGATGTCCGGTCAACGATGACCGACAACACAGGAAAGGAGGTCAGTCACGTGCAGTACGAGCTGAAGACCCAGGTCATCGAGCCTCTTCGCCAGACTTTCACGCCACTGATCGAGCGCTACGGCGACAAGCCCGCCACCCGCTACCAGGAAGGGACCATCGGCCTGCAGCCGACCGAGAACTTCCACTACCGCCCGACCTGGGATGCCGAGCGCGAGCTCTACGACCCGGACTACAGCGCCCTCAAGCTGACCGACCCCTACTCCTACACCGACCCGCGGCAGTACTACTACACGCCGTACGTCACCAACCGGGCCGCCATGCACGAGGCCTTCGGCAAGACCCTCGACTACGTCAGCGACCACGGCCTGCTGGAGCGTACGCCGCAGAACTGGCAGCAGCTGATCGCCGAGGTGATCATCCCGCTGCGGCACTACGAGTCCGGCGCGCAGATGCTCTACTCCAACGCCTGCCGGTTCAGCTACGGCGCGACCATCGCGCAGTGCTGCGGCTACGAGAGCTTCGACCGGATCGGCAACGCGCAGCTGATCTCCCGGGTCGGCATCGCGCTCGGCCACGAGTCCTCGGCGGTGCTGAAGTCCGCCAAGGCGCTGTGGATCGACGCCCCGCACCTGCAGGGCCTGCGGGAGGTCGAGGAGAAGCTGCTGATCGAGCAGGACTGGGCGGCCGCGGTGATCGGCCTGGACATCGTCGACGAGCTGATCGATGCCCTGGTCTACCGTCACCTCGACGAGGAGGCCATCCTCGGCGGGGCGGGTGCCTATTCGCTGCTCGCCCAGCACATCGGCACCTGGTGGGCCGAGCACCGCAAGTGGCTCGACCCGCTCTACAAGGGCTGGCTCGGCGACGAGCAGTACGGCGCCACCAACGCGGCCGCGATGGCCGCCGCGGTGAACACCTGGCTGCCGCAGGCCCTGTCGGCGGTCGAGCAGGTCGCCGCCCAGGCGGACACGCTGGCCGGCACCGACTCGGTGTCCGCGGTCCGTACGCACGCCACGAAGGTGGCCGAGAAGTTCCGCGCCTTCGGCCTCGAGATCAACGACCCCCGGGGAGCCTGAGATGACCGAGAACATCCTGGACAACCGGCCGGTCAGCGTCGATCTGCAGGAGACCGAGAACAACCGTGCCCTGATCAGCGCCATCGAGAGTGACAACGCCGACCTGGTGATCAACCACTTCCCGGGCGTGGTGAAGCTCCAGTCCCCCGGCCGGCTGGTGATCAACCGCGAGAGCGTCGAGGCCGAGCTCGGCCGTACGTGGGAGACCCACGAGTTCCAGATGGCCATCATCACCCTCTCCGGCAACATCTCCGAGTGGGACGAGGACCGCATCGTCATCTCGTGGGGTCCCCGGGTCGAAGACGAAGAAGACGAGGACTGACACCATGACCACCACTGCTCCGAACCAGCCCAACCAGGCCGCGGCCAAGCCCAAGAAGCTCTCGATGAAGGCGCGCTACAGCGCGCTGACCCGCGACCTCGACTGGCAGCCGTCGTACGTCTCCGAGGACGAGATGTACCCGCACACCACGTACGAGGGCATCAAGATCCACGACTGGACCAAGTGGGACGACCCGTTCCGGCTGACCGTCGACGCGTACCACCGCTACCAGGCGGAGAAGGACAAGCGCCTCTACTCCGTCCTGGACGGCTTCGCGCAGGGCCAGGGCCACCTCACCCTCGCCCACGCCAGCTACCTGAACGCGATGAAGATCTTCCTCGGCGGCGTGACCCCGCTGGAGTACCAGGCCAACCGCCACTTCGCCTACCTGGCCCGGCAGTTCAACGGCCCGGGCCCGCGCTTCGCGGCGCTGTGCCAGTCGATCGACGAGATGCGCCACGCGCAGACCGAGATCCACACCCTGTCGAACTACAACAAGTTCTACTCCGGCTTCCACAACTTCCTGCAGCAGCACGACCGGGTCTGGTACCTGTCGGTGACCAAGTCGTACTTCGACGACGCGCTGAGCGCCGGCCCGTTCGAGTTCCTGATCGCGATCGGGTTCTCGTTCGAGTACCTGCTCACCAACCTGCTGTTTGTGCCGTTCATGTCGGCCGCCAGCTTCAACGGCGACCTGCCGACGATGACCTTCGGCTTCTCGGCGCAGTCCGACGAGTCGCGCCACATGACCCTGGGTCTGGAGGCGATCAAGTTCATCCTCGAGCAGGACGAGGCCAACGTGCCGATCGTCCAGGAGTGGGTCGACAAGTGGTTCTGGCGGGGCTACCGGGTCACCGGCCTGGTCGCCGCGATGCTCGACTACATGCTGCCGCGCCCGGTGATGAGCTGGAAGGAGGCGTTCGAGCTCTACTTCGAGCAGCAGATGATGAACGGCCTCTTCCCCGACCTCGCCCTCTACGGCATCCGCCCGCCGCGGCACGTCGACCAGGCGATCCGCGAGAAGGAGCACCTGTCGCACTGGCTGTACGACACGCTCTACCAGTTCAGCCACGCCGCGAACTTCACCACCACGGTGCCCGACGAGGAGCACATGGACTGGCTCTCGCAGGCCTACCCGGACACCTTCGACCAGCTCTACCGCGACAAGTGGGAGGAGACGCGGGCCCTCGACCAGGCCGGCAAGCGGTTCACCTACCCCGGTCTGCCGCAGCTGTGCCAGGTCTGCCAGGTGCCGATGACGTTCCACGCCGACGGCGACCCGGCCCACATGGCCCAGCACTACTCCGACCATGAGGGGGAGCACTACAACTTCTGCTCCGAGGCCTGCAAGTGGATCTTCGACCGTGAGCCGGTCAAGTACCGCCAGGCGTGGCTGCCGGTGCACCAGATCTACCAGGGCAACTGCGGCGGCCCGACCCTGCCCGACGTGATGGCGTGGTACGGGTACCAGGACGGTGACGCCGGGGAGTTCGTCGGCAGCATCGACGACCAGAACTGGCAGAAGTGGCACCGGCAGATCGAGGACAAGCTCGGCACCGCCCAGGAGGTCGAGACCGCCCTCGACGCCGAGGGTGTCACCGCTGCCGCCGCCTCCGTCGACGCCTCCATCGGAAAGGACGCCTGACCATGGCCATCAAGGCTCTCTACGACTACAACTACCCGTCCCGTTCCGCCCAGGCGCTCTACGGTGACAACATGATGGTCCACCTCTGGCAGAAGGACGACCTGTGGTTCTCTTCGCCGGCCTGCTTGCTGGTGCCGAAGAACATGACCTGGAAGGACTTCTACCAGACCCAGTTCCTGCCGTACGTCTCCGCCAACCCGCACACCACGGGTGAGGAGAGCTACGCCTGGAGCCTGGTCGACCGGGCCTTCACCCCGCAGGACGACAGCACCCTCGAGGAGCTCGGCGTCCAGCACAAGAACACCCTGGGCTTCGCCCGGGTCTGACCGCCGGACACGGGGAGGGGCCGGGCCTGCCCCCGGCCCCTCCCCCGCCCGTCCGGTCCCCTTGCCGTACGCTCCCTCCCACCGCCCCGTCAAGTTCACTTCAGCCCATTCCGGGCTTCCGCCCGGTTCACGCTCTCCCCCACCTCGCCCTTTCCCCACCCCGTCCGGGTCCCCTTCGGTCCGGACCCTTTCCCGCCCACGCCGTCGTACGCCCCGGCCCGCCGCACAGAGAGAACCGCAGGGACACCATGAGCCACACCGTCACCGTTGAACCGCTCGGCCGCGAGGTCGAGGTCGCCGACGACCAGACCATCCTCGAGGCCTGCCTGCGGGCCGGTGTGTGGCTGCCGCACTCCTGCACCCACGGCACCTGTGCGACCTGCAAGGTGGAGATCCTCGACGGCGAGGTCGACCACGGCGCCGCCTCGAGCTTCGCGCTGATGGACTTCGAGCGCGAGGAGGGCAAGACCCTCACCTGCTGCGCCCGCCCGCAGGGCGACGTGACGATCGAGGCCGACGTCGACGTCGAGGAGGAGCTGGAGATCTTCCCGGTGCAGGACTTCACCGGCACGATCGTCGAGCTCACCGACATCGCCCACGAGATCAAGCGGCTGCGGATCGAGCTGGACCGCGAGATCGGCTTCAACGCCGGCCAGTACATGAAGATCATCGTCCCCGGCTCCGACGGCGTCGACCGCACCTGGTCGATGGCGAATCCGCCGACCGAGACCAGGGTCGTCGAGTTCCAGGTGCGCAACGTGCCCGGCGGCGTCGCGACCGATGGGTGGCTGTTCAAGGACGCCGCGGTGGGCGACACCGTGCAGCTGTCCGGACCGTACGGCCGGTTCGTCCTGCGCACCTGGGAGGAGGAGCGCCCGATCGTGATGATGGCCGGCGGGACCGGCCTGGCGCCGATCGCCTCGATGATCAAGCACGCGCTCCTCAACGAGGCGTACGACGGGCACATCACCCTCTACGCCGGTGGGCGGACCCGGGCCGACCTGTACGACGTCGACTACTTCCGCGAGCTGGCGGCGGAGTACCCAGATCAGTTCAGCTACCACCCGTGCGTCTCGAACGAGGAGCCCGAGGAGGGCTACCGCGGCGGGTACGTGACGCAGGCGCTGGAGGAGGATTTCGACAAGCTGAACGGCTACCAGGGCTACATGTGCGGTTCGCCGGCGATGGTCGAGGGCTGCCTGAAGTCGTTCATGAGCCGGCGGCTGTTCCCCCGCGACATCTTCGGCGAGGACTTCTTCAACGAGGGTGACAAGCAGAAGGGCCTCAGCTCGCCGCTGATCAAGCGCTGACCCGGAACCCCTCCCGGCGGGGACCCGAGTGGCTACGGTGGGCACATGCTCGTCGCCTTCTCCGTGGCCCCCTCCGGTGGGGACAATCCCGATGCCTCCCTGCACGAGGCCGTCGCGGCGGCCGTCCGCGTCGTCCGCGCCTCCGGTCTGCCGAACCGCACCGACTCCATGTTCACCACGCTGGAGGGTGACTGGGACGAGGTGATGGACGTGGTGCGGCGGGCCACCGAGGCGGTCGGGGCGTACGGCACCCGCGTCTCGCTGGTGCTCAAGGCCGACATCCGCCCCGGTCACACCGGGGAGATCACCGGCAAGGTCGCCCGGGTCGAGGCCACCCTGGCGACCCAGGAGGCGATCGCCCCGGACGCCCCGAGCGGCGGCGGGGACGGGGACAGCGCATGAGGAGGCTCCCGCTCTTCCCGCTGGGGGTGGTGCTGTTCCCCGGTATGCCGCTGCAGCTGCAGGTGTTCGAACCGCGCTACCTCCAGCTCCTGGAGGACCTCTCCGAGCTGGAGCCGGAGGACCGCGAGTTCGGCATCGTGGCGATCCGCGAGGGCTCGGAGGTCGGCACCCGGCGGGTGCACAGCGTGCACAACGTCGGCTGCGCCGCCCGGCTGGCCGCGGCACGGTCGCTCGGGGAACGGTTCGTGATCCGGGTGCTGGGCACCTGGCGGTTCCGCCTCGACGGGGTCGACGCGGCCGCCGAGACGCCGTACGCCACCGGCCTGGTGACGAAGCTGCCGGAGGTCCGCGGCGACCAGCAGCGGGTCGACGAGCACGCCGAGGAGGTGCGGGCGGCGCTCGAGGCGTACGCGACCGCCCTCAACGGTGAGATCCCGCCACTGCCCCGCGATCCGGACGAACTGGCCTACACGGTGGGGGCGCTCGTCCCGCTCAGCATCACCGACCAGCAGGAGCTGCTGGCCGCCCCGACCACCGAGGCCCGCCTGGCGGTGGCGCGGGACCAGTTGCGGCGCGAGGCCGGCCTGATCCGCGCGACGCATTCACTGCCGTTCCGGCGCAACGTCGGCGACGCCTCCCCCAACTGAGGTCTCCCCCACTGAGGTCCGGCGGGGCCGGGGCTCAGCAGTCCCGGCGTTCGACGGGACCGCGCCCGGGCCCGGCAGTCCCGGCAGACGGCAGTCCCGGCATGCGACGGGACCGCAGCTCGACAGGCCGGCCGGGGCGGGGCCGGGCGATGTGGCTCAGGCCGGGACGGGGCCTGGGGCCCGTGGCTCAGGCCGGGACGACCGAGTAACCTGCCTCGTCCACGGCGGCGGCGATGGCCTCGAAGGCGACCTCGGCGTCAGAGGTGACGACCATCCGGCCGGACTCGAGGTCCACGTCGACCGCGGTGACGCCCGCCACGCCGCTGACCTCCTCGGTCACCGAGTTGACGCAGTGGCCGCAGCTCATGCCGGAGACGGTGTACGCGGTCGTGGCCATGGAGTTCCTCCCGTGGTTCTGCGCCGCGGCAGGACTGCGCCACGACGGTTGTGCTGAAGAGCAAGCGTACGCCGCGTCCCGCGGTCCGGACGCCCCGCCCGGCCCCCGAACGGCACGCCGGTGGGCATGCCCCGCCGGGGACAGGCACACCGGCTCGCGCGGGGCTCTCCCGAGGCGGACGAGGCCGTACGAAGGCCATCAGGGAACGCCGTACGAAGGCCATCAGGGAACGGAAGGCCGTCAGGAGACGAAAGCGGTCAGGAACGGACGAGGCGAGCGATCGCGGCGGAGGCCTCGGCGAGCTTCTGGTCGGCCTCCTCACCACCCGCCTCGATGGCGTGCATGACGCAGTGCGACAGATGCTCGTCGAGCAGCTTCAGCGCGGTGGACTCCAGCGCCTTGGTGACGGCGGAGATCTGGGTGAGGATGTCGATGCAGTACTGGTCCTCGTCGACCATCCGCTGCAGGCCACGGACCTGACCCTCGATCCGGCGCAGCCGGCGGACGTAATCCTGCTTGCTGTCGGCGTAGCCCCAGGGGTTGTTCGTGGCGCAGCAGCCACCGGCGTCGGCCGCCCCGGATGCCTCGTCCCGACCCGCCTCGTTCTGGCCGGTGTCCGCCTGCGTGGCACCGTCGGGACGGCTCTCGAGGGTCAGCGCCATCGCCCCGGCCGCCGTGGCTCCCGTCGACGCGGCGCCGCCGCAGCAGCTCGGCGTCGCGACGAGTGCCGGCGTGCCGGCGGGCATCGTCGAGCTTTCGGTCCGGGTCTGGGCATCGGCCGACCCGGACGCCGTCGATCCGGTGAGCACTGTCGTCTCGGCATCCATCGTGAACCTCCTCCGTCCGTCCCCCATGACGCGCGATGGGGTCTCCACCACGACCCTGACCGGGGCGCAGCGGACCGTCTCCCAGCCTACCCGCAAGGCCGCCTCACCCGGCCCGGACGACCGGAAGGGGGATCAGATCGGCGTGTCCCGGCCCGGTCCGTACGACGCCGGACGTGTCTTGATCCTGAAGCCCTAGTCACGCATGGATCGGCAACCCGAGCGCGGAAAGTTATACACATCGCGTGTGGATATGCCACACCCGGGCTGCCCCGTCAAGCACACAGACCAGCAGGACAGGTGGTCTGAATATTTCTCCCGACGAGTTTTCATCCACCGTAATCGACGATTGAATCCCCTAGTCAGCACCACATTTGAATCGGTCTGACCGTCAACTGCCCGGAGCAGTCCACAAGTTGTCCCCCTGCACAGGGAAGGTCTCCACAATCTCTCCCCAGATGTCCACAACCCCTGTGGAAAACTCGTCTGGCGGAGACACCCGGGAGCGTCTACGGTGGAGCTCCGCCGGTCCTTCGGGGCCGCGACGGCGAGCCTGCGACGGTCCGGCGACGGGCCCGGACGGGGCGGTCCACAGGCGGGTCCGGCGCGGGCTCCGGCGGTGATCCGTACGTCTTCGGCAGCGCCGTACGGGACTGTCAGACCCCTCGCCTAGGGTCGATCAGGTCAGCGGGAAGTGTGCCAGGAAGAGGGGGAACCATGGGTGTCGTCGGTCTCGAGCCGGCCTGGAGCACCGACCATCGGGAGCCCGGACCGGGACCTGACCGCCAGCCTCCGCAGGACCTCGTCGCCGAGCAGAGCGTGCTCGGCGCCATGATGATCTCGAAGGACGCCATCGCCGAGGTCATCGAGCTCGTCCACAGTGACGACTTCTACAAGCCCGCCCACGAGCTGATCTTCGACGCGATCCTCCACCTCTACTCCCTCGGTGAGCCGGCCGACGCCATCACCGTCGCCGAGCAGCTCACCAAGCGCGGTGAGATCGCCCGCGTCGGTGGCCACACCTACCTGTACGACCTGGTCGCCTCCGTCTCCGTCGCCGCGAACGCCGGCTACTACGCCCAGATCGTCCGCGACAAGGCCGTCCTGCGCCGCCTCGTACAGGCCTCGATCAAGATCGCGCAGCTCGGCTACAACGCCGAGGGTGACGTCGACGACATCGTGGACGAGGCCCAAGCCACCATGTACGCGATCGCCGACCGCCGCTCCACCGAGGACTACAAGCCGCTCGAACAGCTGATCGAGCCGACGATGGACCAGATGGAGCTGATCGAGGCCCAGGGCGGCGTGATGAGCGGCGTCCCCACCGGCTTCGCCGAGCTCGACGAACTGACCGCCGGCCTGCACTCAGGGCAGATGGTGATCATTGCCGCAAGGCCGGGTATGGGCAAGTCGACCCTGGGGCTGGACATCTGTCGGTCCGCGTCGATCAAGCACGGGCTGACCTCGTGCATCTTCTCCCTCGAGATGAGCCAGACCGAGATCACCATGCGCATGCTCTCGGCGGAGGCGTCGGTGCCGCTGTCCCACATGCGTCAGGGCACCATGTCCAGCGACGAGTGGGACCGGGTGTCCAGCAAGGCCAGCCTGATCGGGTCGGCCCCGCTGTACGTGGACGACTCCCCCAACCTGACGATGATGGAGATCCGCGCCAAGGCCCGCCGGCTCAAGCAGCAGCACGACCTCAAGCTGATCGTTCTCGACTACCTGCAGCTGATGAGCTCCGGTAAGAAGGTCGAGTCCCGCCAGCTGGAGGTGTCCGAGTTCTCCCGGCAGATGAAGCTGCTCGCCAAGGAACTGGAGCTGCCGGTGATCGCGATCTCGCAGCTGAACCGAAACCCGGAGAAGCGCGACGACAAGCGCCCCTCGGTGTCCGACCTGCGAGAGTCCGGCTCGCTGGAGCAGGACGCGGACGTAATCATCCTCGTCCACCGCGACGACTACTACAACAAGGACGAGTCCGACCGCGTCGGTGAGGCCGACATCATCGTCGCCAAGCACCGCAACGGGCCGACCAAGACGGTGACCGTCGCCTTCCAGGGGCACTACTCGCGCTTCACCGACATGGCGCACTGAGCGAGTACCTCGCCGTCACCGAGCTTCAGGCAGGAACGGACACGACCCCGTACACGGGCGATCGTGGGTCGGCGGACGCCGGAGGCTGGTACCGCCGACGTTTGGAAACAGGCTCTGCGCTGCGCCCAGGGCGGCCCTGGCGTAGCCGGCCTCGTACACCGCCACGGCCCGTCCCGGCGCAGGCAGGGTGAACGGCGCATCGGGGACCGCGCGCTTGTATGCGCTCGTGAAGGCGTCGTACACGACCCGGGGTAGTTCGAAGGTGTGTCCGAAGAGCGCGAGCACGCCATACGGGCGCAGCACCTGTGCGGCCTTCGTGGCGCCGGCATCCGGGTCCACCCAATGCCAGGCGGTGCCGGCGACCACGGCGTCGAACCGTCGACCTGCCGGGTCCCAATCCTCGAACCTGGCCTGTTCGACCGCCAGTCCGCGGTTCCGGGCGAACTGCGCCATCCGCGGGTCAGGCTCGACCCCGAGCACGATGCACCCCGCCGCTTGGAACTGCCGGGACAGGATCCCGGTGCCGCAGCCGACATCGAGGACCTCGCGCCCGGGGCATGCCGCGACGATCGAAGCCACCAACGAGTCCGGGTACGGCGGCCGGGTACGGTCGTATCGCTCGGCATCGACCCCGAACGACTCCGCTGCCGGCCGCAGCCGATGCGTGACCGGTGAGGTGCGATCGGTCGGCTCATTGCTGCTCATGACTCACTGTTGCTCATGACGCCAGCGAAGCACCACCACCCCGGCAGGGCCGGGCGGGCCACCGCGAGGACCGCGCTCTTCGCTGCATCTCGGCGCTCCGATCCTCATGCTACTTTGAGGGTGTTCCCGGCCAATGTTCCGCCTCCGTCATCCACCCAGCACGGTCGGAGCAAGATCGGTTTCATCGTGAAGGAGCACCGCGATGGCACGCATCTCCGGAGAGGTCACGATCGACGCACCTGTCGACGAGGTGTTCGATCTGGTCGCCGACGAGCGGACCGAGCCCAGATACAACCCCCCGGATCGCCTCTGCCGAGAAGCTGAGCGACGGACCGGTCGGCAGGGGTACGCGCTTCACCGCTCAGCCCAAGGGCATAGGCGCCAGGGGCAGGATGACCATCGACGTCCTGGAGTACGACAGACCGCGCCGACTTCGCAACATCGTGCGCTCGTCGTACCTGCAGCTCGACGGCACCCTGACCTTCACTCAGCTGGATGGCCGGGCCCTGCTGCGATGGGACTGGAGCATGCGCCTGGTCGGGCCGATGAGGGGGCTCGCCCTGGTCGGCCCCTGAGGGGAGCGTCGCAACTGGGTAGGGCTCAAGCGGTACATCGAGTCCGACCGCCGCTGAGCGGGCAAACCGTACGCCGGGAAATCGGAGGACTGCCATGATCTCTTTGGTCGGCGGCGTGGCTGCGGTCCTGGCGGCAGCCGCACTGCTCGGTGGCATCGCCGGGATGGCCACAGGCCGATCTCAGTGGTCCCCATGGCTGGCCGTTTTGTACGGGTACAACGCCGAATACCGGGTCACATCCCGCGATGCGTTGCGCGGCGTCCACACGGTCGATGTTGCATTGCTCCTGCTCGCCGGCACGACGTATGCAGGCTTCTGGCCCGGACCCGGCACCAGCCACATCGTGTGGATGACGCTCGCGATCGCGCAACCCCTGCTCGGCATCCCCCTGCTGATGGTGACGAAGCTCTCCGGCCGGTCGGGGTTGATGGGAGGCGCTCTCGTCCTCTCGATACTCATGCTGGTTGACGCCACCTCGGCCATGGTCGCCGGGTTGGGCGTGTCAGCCAGCATTCTGCTGCTGGTCGGCGACTTCGGGACGAATCCGCGCCCCTCACGGATCCTCGCCGGCACCCTGGCAGTCGGTTGTGGCTCGCTGGCCATCTGGTTCTGCGCGCTCGCGGCGCTGCTGCTCACCTGACGACATCGAAGTGGTACCCCCTCCGCATCGGCCCCGTCTAGACTTGAAGGATCAGCCCCGTCGCCGACCGTGATGGCGGGAGCAGCCTGCTCCGCTCAGGTCCGGCCCCTCGAGGGCTGTGCACTGCTCCAGGAGGCGGATCATGCGAACTATCGTGGTGACCGGTGCGGCATCCGGCATCGGCAAGACCCTGACAGGGATCCTCACCGAGCGAGGTGAGCGCGTCATCGGCGTCGACCTGCATGACGCTGATGTGAATGTGGACCTGACCACCCTTGAGGGCCGTACGGCCCTGGTCGACGGGGTCCGCGAGCTGTCCGGCGGCACGATCGACGCGATCGTCGCCAACGCCGGGCTCGCCCTGCCGATCCCGAAGACCGTGTCGGTGAACTACTTCGGCGCGGTCGCCACCCTCGAGGGGCTGCGCCCGCTGCTCGCCGGATCGGCGGCGCCGCGGGCCTCGGTGACCTGCTCGATGGCGTCCCTCTACGCACCCGACGATGAGCTGCTCGGCGCGCTGTCCCGTGGCGACGAGGCGGCGGCGACGGCCCGGGCCGGGGTGTTGGCGGCCGACCCGCAGCTCGGCGCACTGATCTACGGCACGACGAAGCAGGCGTTGGCCAAATGGGTCCGTCGCCAGGCGGGCACCCCCGAGTGGGCCGGCGCTGGCATCCCGCTCAACGGGATCGCCCCGGGCATCGTGAAGACCCCGATGACCAAGGACATGATGGCCTCCCCGGAGGCGGTCGAGACGCTGCTCCAGCAGGTGCCGATGCCGCTCAACGGCCCGATGGGGCCCGAGGTCCCGGCCCGGCTGCACGCCTGGCTGGTGTCGGAGGAGAACACCCACCTGTGCGGACAGATCGTCTTCGTCGACGGCGGTTCGGACGTGGTGATCCGGGGCGACGCCACCTGGTGAGCCCACGCGACATCTGGCGGTCGTTGCCGTCGGCCCCAGACGCGTCCCGAGATAGCGAACGCGACCGGATATCCAGCCGCGAATGCACATGAACGGACGCGTCTGGGGCAACCCGGCAACCCGGCAACCCGGCAACCCGGCAACCCGGCAACCCGGCAACCCGGCAACCCGGCAACCCGGCAACCCGGCAACCCGGCAACCCGGCAACCCGGCAACCCGGCAAGGATCGTACGCAGGCCCACGCCCCTTGAGACCATCGCGTCACCTTGCCACCATGGGAGGACACCGCGACCAGGGGGTTCCGGGATGAAGACACTGCACACCGCCTACCGGGTGACCGACCTCGATGCCTCGCTCGAGTTCTACCGGGCGCTCGGCTACCGGGAAGTCGGCCGGGTCACGGTCGAGGACGGTTCGGTGCTGGCCGTGCTCGCCTTCCCCGGGGAGATGACCGCCAGCCTGGAGCTGGTGCACCGGCCCGAGGACGGCGCGGTGGAACTCGGGACCGGCTTCCACCACCTGGTGGTGCAGGTCCACGACCTCGCGGCCGCCCTCGCCGGGCTGACCACCGCCGGCTGGGAACCCACCCGCCCCGAGGCACCGGGAGGATCCGAGGGGCCCCGCACGGCATGGATCACCGATCCCGACGGCTACCGGATCGAGCTGGTCGAGTGGCCCAGTGGTCACCCGGACGGGCTCACCGCCGGCGACTTCGCCTGAGCCGCGACAACTGCGGCGGACCCACACAGGGCCGGCTGACCCACGACGGCTTCGACTGACCCGGGACGCGGCCGCCCCGGACGGCGGCGGCCGGATCGGCGGCTCAACGAGGCACTGATGCGACCGAGGCACCGGCTGCCGATGGATCCACACTGGCGGCCGTGGATCCACACTGGCGGCCGACTCGTACTGGCGGCCGGTGGATCGCGGGATCAGTGCCGCCGGGGCGGCTGCAGATGGTCGCCGAGCGAGTCGAGCGTGGCCTGCCATCCGTCGAAGTAGCTGCCGTCGCCCGCCGCCCCATCGACGCCGCGCAGGTCGAACGTCATCCGGGCCCCTTCGCCGACCGGTTCCAGAGTGATCGTGATGACCGGCTGATCATCCGGGTCGGCGTCGGGGTAGCCCCAGGTGAAGACGAGCCGTTCGAACGGCGTGACCTCGCGGTACTCGCCACCGGTGACCACCCGGTCTCCCGTCGTGTCGTCCACCATCATGTAGACGTAGTGGCCGCCCGCCTGGGCGTCGATCGCAACGCTCTCCCGGGGTGTGCTGGCGCCGCGCGGATGCCACCACCGGGCGACCGCGTCAGGATCGGTCCACGCCTGCCAGGTCTGTTGCGGAGACGCCTCGAACGTCCGGACCAGCGTGAAACCCTTGGACGAGTCGATCATCATGCCCTCCTTCGAGCCGGCTCCTCACGCACCGGCTTCTTTCATCCAGTCTGCCGCGGCCTTCCGACATCGACCATGGCGCAAACCACGACCGGATGCGGACCACCCCACGACCGGATGCGGACCGCCCCACGGTTGGCGACGGACCGGCCACGGCCGCCGGAGGCACCGACCAGCGCAGCCGACCCGCGCCACGGTCCTGAGCCGGGACGGCGACATGACCACGCGGATGTCCGTCAGCACGGTCGGCGTACGCCGCGTAGGCGTGAGCCGCGTAGGCGTGAGCCGCATAGGCGTGAGCCACGTGGGCGTGAGCCGCTCAACCCGCCAGTTCCGCGGGCACCACGACCGTGTCGACGAGCGCCCCGTTCCGCAGCACAGTGATCTCGAGTCGCCTGCCGATGGCATCCTCGAAGAGCAGCCGCTGCAGCGACTGGGCGTCGCCCAGCGGACGGCCCTGCACCGCGATCACCAGGTCGTGGGAGAGGATCCCGCTGGCGGCCGACGGGCTGCCCGGGACCACCTCGACCACCCGCAGGGCGGTCCGGTGTCCCGTACGTTCCGCCCAGCGCGGCGGCAGCACGGCCGGTGAGGTGACCAGCCCGAGGTAGGCGCGGCGGACCCGTCCGTCGTGCATCAGGGCGGCGATGATCCGCCGCGTCGTCGCGTTCACCGGGACGGCCAGCCCGACGCCCAGCCCGGCGACCGCGGTGTTGATGCCGATCACCCGCCCCGCCGAATCGGCGAGCGCCCCGCCGGAGCTGCCCGGGTTGAGCGAGGCGTCGGTCTGGATCACGTCCTCGATCAGCCGCATCCCGTTGGGCGTACGGACCGGCAGCGACCGTCCCAGGCCACTGACCACGCCGGCCGTCACACTGCCCGCCAGCCCCAGCGGGTTGCCGACCGCGACGACGAGGGACCCGATCCGCAGATCCTCCACATCGCGGAAGACCGGCGGCTCCATCAGTTCCCGCTCGGCGCGCAGCAGGGCGAGGTCGGCCAGCGGGTCGCGCCCGACCACCTCGACGTGGGAACTGCTGCCATCGGCGAAGAACGCCTCCCCCGCCGGCGCGTGCCCGACGACGTGGGCATTGGTGAGCAGGTGTCCCTCACCGGTCAGGACGACCGCTGAGCCCTCCGCCTCGCCGCGCTCGCCGGGCAGGTGGACCGCTGCCACCCGTGGGAGCAACTGCTCGGCGACGGCGACGACAACCTGCGAGTAGGCGTCCAACGCCTCCCGGTCGGTGGGGCCCCTGCCGCTGGACTCCCCGCCGGTGGGGCCCGTGCCACTGGACTCCCTGTCAGTGGGGCCCCTGCCACTGGACTCCCTGTCAGTGGGGCCCGGGTCGGTAGACTCCCCGCCGGTGGGTTCCCTGCCGGTGGATTCCATGGCGTGCCTCCGATCAGCCGGTGCGGCGCCGACGGCGGCCGCACCGATCACTGCTGGAGTATCAACGCCGCCCGGGCCGTGGTCCTTCCCGGCTCTCCCGAGACCGACTCACACCGCCGCCTCCGGGAGGTGACGCCTCCGCGTCCACGAGGCGGAGGGTCATCGCCAACGGCCCGGCTCCCCTGCTCGAGGTGGAGGGGCCACCCATCAGAGGCCCGGCTCCCCTGCTCGAGAGGGAAGGCCCTGCCACCGACTCACCCTTCTTCGAGGTTCTCGGCCCGGCGGACAGCGCCTCGGGCAACGCTCCAGGCTCCAGACGCTGCGGCAAATATGCATACGCGTCCGGACTTCCCACCGCGTTTGATATCTCCCGCAGCGTCTGCGTGATGGGCAGCGTCTGCGTAAAAGGGCAGCGGCCGACGGGCCCAGGGCGTGGTCGTCGGGTCTCAGGATGTGGTCACTGGGCCCCAAGGGGTCGTCGGGTTCCGCGGATGTGTAGTCGCCGGCCCAGGATGCGGTCACCGGGCCCCCAGAACGTGGTCGCTGACCCCCAGGGGGTCGTCGGGTTCCGAGGATGTGTAGTCGCCGGCCCAGGATGCGGTCACCGGGCCCCGAGAATGTGGTTGCCCGGTGATGGGGATCGCCGGCGCCCGGGGCAGCCCGAGGCGGCGATCACCTCATCGGGTCATCACCGAGGGCGACGCGACCGTACCCGTGGTGGGCGCGGCAGGCGGTGCCAGACCCGGATCGGCTTGAGGTGATAGGCCTCGGGGAGCTGCCACTTGCGCCACCGGGACAGCAGCATCAGCCCGGCACCGACCAGAGTGCCGAGGGCCAGGCCGACGGTGGGGTGGCCGAGTCGGCTGAGCAGCACCAGGGTGCCACTGGCGAACAGCGCCGGGGTCGCGTACAGGGTGTTGCCGCCGAACACCGACGGGACCTGGCGGAGCAGGATCTCGCGGACCGCACCACCACCGACCGCGGTCACCGCGCCGAGGAGCACCGCGGACAGAGCGCCGAGCCCGACCCCGAGCGTCTTCGCGGCACCGGCCACCGCCCAGGTGCCCAGGGCGAGGGCGTCGACCCAGGGGAAGACCAGGTTCCAGCTGCGACCCTCGACCGGGATCAGGAAGGCGATCGTCGCCCCGATCAGCGCGGTCACGATGTAGGCCGGGTCGGTCAGCGCGATCGGGGTGCCCTTCTGGAGCAACGTGTCACGGATCAGGCCGCCACCGAGGCCCGAGACGATCGCCAGCGTCGCGAAGCCGATCGCATCGAACCGCTCGTTGCGCGCCACGACACCGCCGAGGATCGCGTTGGACAACACCCCGGTGAGATCGAGGAAGCGCGAGGCCTCGGCCACCGCAGCCGTCAGACTCGACATCACGCACCGCCTCCGCCCATGGGCATTCGCCATCCCTCCTCCGGCACCGGCACGGCCCGCTCCGACACCCCGGACCTGGTTCCCCGGCCCCGTCTCCCGGACCCGTTCCCGGGGCTCAGGTTTTCCCGGGGCTCAGTATGGTGCAGCGCTGCCGACGGCGCATCATCACCGCCACCGGGTCAGCGGACCTGCTGCCCGCAGCGGTGCACGGCCTCCACGCCGAGGTCGGGGCCGAGGACGACCAGGTCGGCGTACGCCCCGGGGGCGATCCGGCCGATGTCGTCGCGGCCGAACACCGAGGCCGGGGTCGCGGTCGCGGCCCGGACGGCATCGACGAGGTCGATCCCGGCGTGCTGGACGCAGAAGCGTACGGCCCGGTCGAGGGTGAGCGTGCTGCCGGCGATCGCCCCGCCACCGGCGAGCCGCGCGACACTGTCGCGGACCTCGACCTTGAGCGGCCCGAGCTCGTAGTCGCCGTCGTCACTGCCGGCGGCGGCCATCGCATCCGTGACCAGGACGAACCTGCCGGGCTTGAGCCGGGCGATGTCGCCGACGATCGCGGGGTGCAGGTGCACGCCGTCGGCGATGACCTCGACGATCACCTCCGCTCGCTCCAGCAGCGCCACGATCAGGCCGGGCTCGCGGTGATGGATCGGGCGTTCGGCATTGAACAGGTGAGTGGCGACCCGCGCCCCGGCGTCGATCGCGAGGTTGGCGTCGGCGTACGTCGCGTGGGAGTGCCCCGGGGCGACGACGACACCGGACTCGACGAGGTGACGGACAGCGGCCTGGCCGCCGAGCCGTTCGACGGCCAGCGTGACCATCCGGATCGTGCCCTCCCCGGCGGCGAGCAGCCGGTCGAGGTCACGGCGCAGCGGATCGGTGAGCAGGTCGGGGTCGTGGGCCCCGCAATGCAGCTCGGACAGCCAGGGCCCCTCCAGGTGGATGCCCATCAGTTCCCGGTCGCTGACCAGTGGGGCCAGCGCGCGGACCTGTCGCTCCAGCACCTCGAGGGTGTCGGTCACCAGCGAGGCCATCGCCGACGTCGTCCCGTGCGCGAGGTGGGTGGCCAGCGCGGTCCGGGCCGCGTCGGCGCCGTCGGTGTAGGCGGCCCCGCCGCCGCCGTGCGCGTGCATGTCGACGAACCCGGGAACGAGGATCCGGTCCCCCAGGTCGACGACCTCGGCGGTCCCGGCTCCGGAGCCGGCCCGGGATCCAGCGGCCACACCGGCAGATCCGGGGACCGCACCGGTCGGACCGGACGGCAGCGGCCCGGAGCCGACCTCGACGATCCGCTCGCCCTCGACGCGCACCCAGCCGTCGTCGAGCGGCTCGGGGGTGAGCACCCGGGCCGCGCGGAAGATCGTGGTCATTCCTGCCACCCCGGCTTCTCGGCGTAGACGTCCAGGTAGTAGTCGTGCAGCGCCAGCCTCGAGGCGGCCGCCTCGTCGACGATCACCGTCAGCTGCGGGTGCCACTGCAGCGCGGTCGCGGTCCACATCGCCGAGACCGGCCCCTCCACCAGCTGGTGGATCGCCTCGGCCTTGTGCTCGCCGTCGGCGAGCAGCACCAGGCGGCGGGCCTCCATGATGGTGCCGACGCCCTGGGTGAGGCAGTGGGTCGGCACCCGGGAGACGTCGCCGTCGAAGAACCGGGCGTTGTCGAGCCGGGTCTGTCGGGCCAGCGTCTTGATCCGGGTCCGCGACCCCAGCGACGAGGTCGGTTCGTTGAAGGCGATGTGGCCGTCGGCGCCGACGCCGAGGATCTGCAGGTCGACCCCGCCGGCATCGCGGATCGCCTGTTCGTACGCGGCACAGGCGGCGGGGATGTCAGCGGCCAGACCGTCCGGCCCCATCACCCGCTCGCTGCGCAGATCGGTCCGGGCGACCAGTTCCTGCTCGATGACGTTGCGGTAGCGCTCGGGGTGGTCGGCGGGCAGCCCGACGTACTCGTCGAGCATGAAGGCCCGGCAGCCGGCCAGCGAGAGCCGCCCTGCCGCCGCCCGTCGACCGAGTTCGACGTAGAGACCGACCGGGCTGGACCCGGTCGCGACGCCGAGCACGGCGTCCGGCTTGCGGTGCGTCAGGCGCTCGACAATGTCCGCGGCCACCGGCGCCAGGTCGGCCGCGGTCGGCTTGATGATGACTTCCACGTCACTCTCCGTTTCGGGTTGCGTCCGTACGAGGAAAGGCACGGACCTCGGGGGCGTACGACCTGCGACGCACGTCGTGTGCAGTACGCACGTCATGTGCAGGTCGTACGCACTGCGTACGCTGCGGGCGACCCCGTACAGAACCTCAGGCCCCGCACGACCTGAGGGCGACCCCACGCGGAGCCTGTGGGCGACCCCACGCGGAGCCTGTGGGCGTCCCGTCCCGACCCGGCGAGGGGCGGGACGGGACGGCCGGGTCAGGGGCGCGTCGTCGCGTCGGCCGCGTCGTCGCGGGTCTCGGCGGGATCCTCCCGGCCCGGGGTCTTCAGGTTCATCCGCTTGATCATGAAGCTGAACAGGAAGTAGTAGATGACGCCGTAGCCCAGGCCGATGACGATCAGCAACAGCGGCTTGGTCGCGATGCCGAAGTTGAGGATGTAGTCGAACAGGCCGGCCGAGAAGGTGAAGCCGTCGCGGATGCCGAGCGCGTTGACCAGGGCCAGCGAGGTGCCGGTGAGCACCGCGTGGACGATGTAGAGCGGCCAGGCGACGAACATGAAGGAGAACTCCAGCGGTTCGGTGACACCGGTGAGGAACGCGGTGAGGGCGGTCGACAGCATCAGGCCGCCGGTGATCTTGCGGGCCTCCGGACGGGCGTTGCGCCAGATGGCGAGGGCCGCCCCCGGCAGGGCGAACATCATGATCGGGAAGAAGCCGGTCATGAACGTGCCGCCCTGGGCGCCCTGGGTGGCGAAGAAGCAGGTCAGGTCGCCGTGTGCAGCGGCGCCGGCCTTGACGCAGTCACCGACCTGGAACCAGACGGTGGTGTTGATGATGTGGTGCAGGCCCAGCGGGATGAGCAGCCGGTTGACGGTGCCGTAGACGAAGCCGCCGACGACCGAGTTCTGCGCCGACCAGACGCCCAGTGCGCTCAGGCCGTGGTTGAACCCCTCGTAGATGAAGGCCATCAGCACGGCCAGGATCATCGTGGCGAGGGCGGTGATGATCGGGACGAACCGCCGCCCGCCGAAGAAGGCCAGGTACGGAGGCAGCTTCACCCGGTGGAACCGCTGCCACAGGTACGCGGCGATGATGCCGACGAGGATGCCGCCGAGCACGCCGTAGTTGACCACCGTCTGCTTGCCGTCGGCGCCGACCGGCATGCCGACCAGCGGGGACATCGCGTCCCCGACGGCCTTGTAGACCAGATACCCGACCAGACCGGCCAATGCCGTGGAACCGTCGGCCTTCTTGGCCATGCCGATCGCCACACCGAGGGCGAACAGCAGCGGGAGATTGTCGAACAGGGTGCCGCCGGCGGCGCCGACGACGGAGGCGACGGCGTTCCAGTGCAGACCGTCCTTCCCCAACAGGTCGTCCTGGCCGAGTCGCAGCAGCAGACCCGCGACGGGCAGGGCGGCGATGGGCAGCATCAGGCTGCGGCCGAGCTTCTGCAGCCAGGCGAGCCAGGCCCGGTTCTTGCCGGTGTCGGCCGTGCCAACACCATCGGTGGCAGTGGACATCAGATGTTCCTTTCGTGGCCGTCGTACGGCCGCCGTGGGCCCTGGGGTCCAGGACCCGTGTCATGGGAGTGGGAGATGGACGTTTGTTCTCAGCCCTGCATCGAGGCGTCGAGGCTCATGTGCACCCGGTAGCGGTCGGCGCGGTACCAGGAGCGCACCGACTCGATCGGGCGGCCACGGCTGCTGGAGGTGCGGTCGAAGACGAGCAGCGCCTGGCCGACCTCCACGTCGAGCAGTTCGGCGAGGCGGTCGTCCGCGGTGGTGCCCCACATGGTCTGCTCGGCCGCGTCGACCGGGCAGTCGTAGTCGTCGGCGAGGATCGCGTAGACCGAACCACGCAGGTCCTTGGTGCCGAGGTCGGGGGCCCACCGGGCGTCGACCCACTGCTCCTCATACGCCATCGGCTCGTCGTCCGCGCAGCGGACCCGCTCCAGGTGCCAGGCCGGCTCGTGGGTCCCGAAGTACGCCGCCACCGCGGCGTCCGGGGGGGCCAGCTGCATCGACAGCACCGCGGTCGAGGGCACCCGGCCGCGCTGGGTCATGTCCTCGGTGAAGGAGGCGAGGTGCAGGTTGGTCTGCACCTTGGCCTCGGCGACGAAGGTGCCCTGGCCGGCGCGGCTGACCAGCACCCCGTCGTTGACCAGATCGGCGATCGCCCGCCGGACGGTGGCGCGGCTGACGCCGTACGTCTCCATCAGCGAACGCTCCGAGTCGATCGGCTGGCCGGGCTCGAGGGTGGCCACGTGGGTCCGGAGCTGGGCCTCGAGCTGCGCGTACTTCGGCACGGCGCCCAGCTTCAGCACCTTGGTCTGGCTCACGCGATCCTCCTCGATCCGGGGGATCCGATCGGATCCTCCCTCTGGCCCGCACCGGTTCGGTCTGGTACAGTCCGGTACGTACCAATTAGTTTTCTCCACCGCGGCACGCCTGTCAAGCGACAATGGAAGGACCGCATCGGGCACCGGCCCGACGGAGAAACACCCGACGTCCGATCAGAGCTGATCGGGGCACAGAAAGGGACAGCCATGAGCAAGGCTGCAGCACTCCTCGCCGGTCTCGGGGGCGCGGACAACATCGCCGATCTGGAGGCGTGCATCACCCGGCTCCGTACGGAGGTCAACGACGCGTCGAAGGTGGACGAGGCGGCCCTGAAGGCCGCGGGGGCCATGGGCGTGGTCCGGCAGGGCCGGGTGGTCCAGGTCGTCGTCGGCCCCGAGGCCGACACGATCGCCGAGGACATCCAGGACCTGATGTGAAGGTCCTCTCCCCGGTCGCGGGCACCGTGGGCCCGCTCAGCGATGCACCTGATCCGGTCTTCGCGGCCGAGATGGTCGGTTCCGGTGTGCTGGTCGACCCGGACCGTACGCCGGGCGTGGCCGTCGCGCCGGTCTCCGGGAAGATCGCCAAGGTGCATCCGCACGCGTACGCGATCGCGACGCCCGAGGGGGTCGGTCTGCTGGTCCACCTGGGCATCGACACGGTCCGGCTGAACGGCGAGGGCTTCGAGATCGTCGGCCCGGTCAAGGGTCAGGTCGTCGCCGGTCAGGAGATGATCCGCTGGGATCCCGCCGAGATCGAGGCGCAGGGCCTGTCGCCGGCCGTCCTGGTCTGCGTGTTGGACACCGCGCCGGGCAGCATCGCGACCGACCTGCTCGGCCAACACGTCAGCGTGGGCGATCCACTGTTCGAAGCGCCCGAGGCCGCGGCGAAGCGAGGCCGCAGGGCGTCCTGACACACATCCGGCGCCGGGCCCGCGGCCCGGCGCCGGAGTGGCGGTGGAAGTGGCGAGGGATCAAGGCCAGTGCCTTGGCCTTGATCCGGTCGAACTCCTCCACGGAGATGGTCCCCGCGTCCAGCCGGGCCTTCGCCTCGGCGATCTCGTGGGCGGAGCCCCCCGGACCGGGCGGACTGCCGTTCGGCCAGCGGCGCGCGGGTCCGCGACGTTAGGGTGAGCCATGTCGCCCGAACAGTCACCGGTGAAGGTCGCGACCTGGAGCGGACTCGCGGACCGTACGCCCACATACGCGCTGGTGGCGGGCGTCGACCTGGTGGTGATCCGCCACGACGACGAGGTCTCGGTGCTCTACGGGCGATGCCTGCATCGCGGCGCGCTGCTCGCCGACGGCTTCATCCGCGGCGAGGACCTGGTCTGCGGTGTGCACGGGTACGACTACCGCGTCGCGACGGGGGTCAGCGCGTACGCCAATGACGAGGTGCTGGCGCGGTTCACGGCCTGGGTCGACGCCGCGGCCGACGCGGTGCTGGTCGACCGGGACGAGATCGCGGCCTGGGAGAAGGAGCACCCCCAGCCGTACGACCGCGAGGCCTATCAGGGGCTGTACGCCGACATCCACGGCGGCCCCGAGGAGACCCAGAACGCGTACATCCGGATGCTGGCCCGCGACGGCCTGGCCGGGACCGGGCACCAGGGCGAGGTCGCCGCGATGGGCGTGCCGCTGGCCGAGTTGCCTCGCTGGGACGACCTGCAGCTGCTGACCGCCCAGCTGGCCCGGCGCCCGCTGCCGGACGACGCCCCGGTCGGCACCGACGTCGTGATCGGCCCCCGGGCGGCCCGACCCGTACGGCTGGACATCCCGATCCTGGTCACCGACATGAGCTACGGCGCGCTCAGCCGGGAGGCGAAACTCGCCCTGGCCCGCGGTGCGGAGCAGGCCGGCACCGGGATCTGTTCCGGCGAGGGCGGGATGCTGACCGAGGAGCAGGAGTCGAGCTCCCGCTACTTCTACGAGCTGGCGTCGGCCCGGTTCGGTTGGAGCCTCGAGCGTGCCGCCCGGTGCCAGGCCTTCCACTTCAAGGTCGGCCAGGGCGCGAAGACGGGCGCCGGCGGGCTGCTCCCGGCGGCCAAGGTGAGCCCGGAGATCGCCGCCGTGCGCGGGCTGGCGCCGGGCCAGGACGCGATCAGCCCGGCGACGTTCCCCGATCTGCGGACCCCGCAGGACTTCGCCGCGCTGGCCGACCGGGTGCGGGAGGCCACCGGCGGGATCCCGATCGGCTTCAAACTGTCCGCCCAGCATCTCGAGGACGACCTCGACTTCGTCCTCGAGGCGGGCGCCGACTATGTCATCCTCGACGGGCGCGGCGGCGGCACCGGCGCGGCGCCGCTGCTCCTGCGCGACCACATCTCCGTGCCGACGATGCCGGCCCTGGCCCGGGCCCGGCGACACCTCGATCGGTCCGGGCACAGTGATGTGACCCTGGTGATCACCGGCGGTCTGCGCCGCGAGACCGACTTCGTCAAGGCGCTGGCCCTGGGGGCCGACGCGGTGGCGGTCGGCAACAGCGCGATGCAGGCGATCGGTTGCCTCGGCATGCGCGCCTGCCACACGAACAACTGCCCGGTCGGCATCGCCACCCAGCGTGAGCACCTGCGCGACCGGCTGGTCGTCGAGGAGTCAGCGCGCCGGCTGGCCCGGTACCTCGCCGCGACCACCGAGCTGATGCAGGTGCTGGCCCGGGCCTGCGGCCACGCCCACCTGCGGGAGTTCCGCCCCGACGACCTCACCACCTGGAAGCCCGACATCGCCGCGCTCACCGGCGTCGCGTTCGCCGGGGTCGGGTAGACGGGGGTCGGTGGACGCCGAGCACTTCCTCGGCTGTGCAGTGGCAGTGATTGTGCGTTCGCCGGGGTCGGGCAGACCGCCGAACCGCCGCCGGGGCCCCACCTGCGGCGGTACTGTGACGAAAGGCACATCCGCCCGGTCCACGACACCTGCACACGGTTCGAGGACGACACGGATCGAGGAAGACCATGCCCGACAACACGCCCCGGCCCGAAACGACACCCCGGCCAGACATCAAGCCCCGCAGTCGCGTCGTCACCGACGGCATCCACGCCACCGCCAGTCGCGGTATGCTGCGCGCCGTCGGCATGGGTGATGATGACTGGGACAAGCCGCAGATCGGCATCGCCAGTTCCTGGAACGAGATCACCCCGTGCAATCTCTCCCTCGATCGGCTGGCGCAGGCGGCCAAGGAGGGGGTGCACGCCGGCGGCGGCTATCCGTTGGAGTTCGGCACCATCTCGGTGTCCGACGGCATCTCGATGGGCCATGAGGGGATGCACTACTCGCTGGTGTCGCGCGAGCTGGTCGCCGACTCGGTGGAGACGGTGATGTCCGCCGAGCGGCTGGACGGCTCGGTCCTGCTGGCCGGCTGTGACAAGTCGCTGCCCGGCATGCTGATGGCCGCGGCCCGGCTCGATCTCGCCGCGGTGTTCCTGTACGCCGGCTCGATCGCCCCCGGCCGGGCCCTGCTCAGCGACGGCACCGAGCGGGAGGTGACGCTGATCGACGGGTTCGAGGCGGCCGGCGCCTGCCAGGCGGGCCTGCTCAGCCGCACCGATCTGGACGCGATCGAACGCGCCATCTGCCCCGGCGAGGGTGCCTGCGGCGGGATGTACACGGCCAACACGATGGCCTCGCTCGCCGAGGCGCTGGGCATGTCGCTGCCCGGCTCGGCGGCCCCGCCGGCCGCCGATCGACGCCGCGACACGTACGCCCATCGCTCGGGCGAGGCGGTCGTCGACCTGCTCCGGCAGGGCATCACGGTGCGCGACATCCTCACCCGGGACGCGTTCGAGAACGCCATCACCCTGCTGATGGCGCTCGGCGGCTCGACCAATGCGGTGCTGCACCTGCTCGCGATCGCCCACGAGGCCGACGTGGACCTGGCGCTGGGCGACTTCAACCGGATCGGCGACCGGGTGCCCCACCTGGCCGACATGAAGCCGTTCGGACGCTACGTGATGGCCGACATGGACTTCCACGGCGGCATTCCGGTGGTGATGGCCGCGCTGCTCCGAGCGGGGCTGTTGCACGGCGACGCGCTCACCGTCACGGGTCGTACGCTCGCCGAGAACCTCGAGCGGATCGGCCCGCGCCCGCTCGACGGCAGGGTGATCCGGGCGATGGACCGGCCGCTGCACCCGACCGGCGGCATCACCATCCTGCACGGGACACTGGCGCCGGACGGGGCGGTGGTGAAGTCGGCCGGGTTCGACGCCGACGTGTTCGAGGGCCCCGCCCGGGTGTTCGAACGCGAGCAGGAGGCGATGGACGCCCTCGACCGGGGCCGGCTGCAGAGGGGCGACGTGGTGGTGATCCGCTACGAGGGCCCCAAGGGCGGCCCCGGGATGCGGGAGATGCTGGCGATCACCGGCGCGCTCAAGGGCGCCGGGCTGGGCAAGGACGTGTTGCTACTGACCGACGGCCGGTTCTCCGGCGGCACGACCGGCCTGTGCATCGGACACCTGGCCCCGGAGGCGGTGGACGGCGGCCCGATCGCGTTCGTCCGCGACGGCGACCGGATCCGGGTGGACATCGGGGCCCGTACGCTCGACCTGCTGGTGACCCCCGATGAACTGGCCGCCCGTCGCGAGGGGTGGCGGCCGCTGCCGCACCGCCACACCCGCGGGGTGCTGGCGAAGTACACCCGGCTGGTGCGCTCCGCCTCCGAGGGGGCGGTCACCGACTGAGCGGACGACGCGTCACCGGCGGCACCGGCCTCCCCACCCGGTGTCACCAGCGTCACCAGCGTCACCAGCACAGTCTGCGGCGGGCCGCCGGTCGCGGAGACCCGGGGTGAGCCCGGAATCACACCCATGCCCCGGGCCGGGCTCCGGCGCACTGTCACAGGTCCCTCCTAGTGTCCTTCGGGAAGGCAGCACCACCTCGAGCGACGACATCCGTCGCCGTGGGTGCGGCCGCCCGGAGGAGGAGAGGGATGAGCCTCGATTTCGTGGCGATCGACTTCGAGACCGCGAACGCCTCGCGCGCCTCGGCGTGTGCGGTGGGCGTGGCCGTGGTGGAGGACGGGGTCGTCACGGCGCAGGACGGCTGGTTGATCCGGCCACCCGGGCGGGCCGGTGGGTTCGACCGGCGCAACATCGCCATCCACGGCATCACCGCCGCCGACTGCGCCGCACACGGGGTGAGCTGGGCGGACTCCGAGCGTCGACTGGGCCGGTTCACCGCCGGGCGGGTCGCGGTGGCCCACAACGCGCCGTTCGACCGCTCCGTCTGGGCGGCCGCCAATGCCGAGGCCGGGATCGCCACGCCGACGGCCCCGTTCTGCTGCACCCTGGACCTCGCCCGCCGTGCCTTCCCGACGCTTGGCCGGCCGCTGCCGGACTACAAGCTGCACACCGTCGCTGCGGCCCTGGACCTTCCGCCGTTCCACCACCACGACGCCCGCGACGACGCGGTCACCGCGGCACTGATCGTGCTCGAACTCGCCCGCCGGGCCCACCGGGACGCGATGGAGGAGCTGTGGCCCGCCGGGCCGAAGCCGCCGGTGGGGCCGCTCGGCGCGGCCGCTGCGGAGCGTACGGTGGCTCAGGGCAGCCGCACCGGGATCCTGTGCGGCACCGCCTCGCCGGCGCGGTCGCCGAAAAGCCCGGGCACTGCCGTACGACACTCCGGGCAGCGACCCTCCGAGGTGAGGCGGTAGCGGCGGATCGACACGTCGCGCTCGATCAGGACCGCCCCGCACGACGGGCAGCGGGTGGTCCGGCCCTCCGCGGCCTCGCCGAGCCCGGTGTAGACGTAGTGCAGGCCCGCCGACAGGGCGATCTCGCGGGCGAGCCCGGGGTCGGCCCGGCCGCCCGAGCCACCCGAGCCGGTTGAGGCGCTCGAGGACGCTGAGGTGGACTGCTTCCCCGCGGGTGCCTCCGACATGCGCCCGGCACCCACGGAGGCGCCGCCGGACGCCGCGACGGCAGCCGATCCCGCTCGCGACAGCGGGGGCGCCGGCCGGGTCTGCGCCGGCGGGGTGGAGAAGTGCAGCGGCACGTCCGGGCCCAGTTCGGCCGCGATCCAGGAACACATCCTGGCCAGTTGGCCCGGGGCGTCGTTGAGCCCCGGGACCAGCCGCGTGCTGATCTCCAGCCAGGTGCCGTGGCGGCGCGCGACGTGGACGAGGGTGTCCAGGACGGTGCGGAGACTGCCGCCGGTGTAGCGGCGGTGGGCCTCCTCGTCGAACACCTTCAGCTCGATCAGGGCGGCGTCCATCACGCCGAAGAAGTCCTTGCGGGCGGCCGGTGCGAGGTAGCCGGCGGTCACCGCGACAGCCCGCAACCCGAGCACGTGCGCCGCCCGCGCGGCAGCGATCGCGTACTCCGCGTAGATCGCCGGGTCGTTGTAGGTGAACGCGATGCTGCCGCACCGCCAGTCGGCGGCGAGCCCGGCGACGGTCAGCGGCGAGGCGTCCTCCAGCCGCCCGGAGACCTCGGCCACCGTCTCGGGGCGCCAGACCCGGCACGTACGACACGCAAGGCTGCAGCCGGCGCTGCCGAGGCACATCGCGGGCGTCCCCGGGAGGAAGTGGTGGAGCGGGCGCCGCTCGATCGCCTCGACGCAGAACCCGGTGCCACGCCCGTACGTGGTCAGGACCAGTCGGTCGTGGTCGCGAACGCGGACGGCGCAGAAGCCGGCCTGCCCGTCGGCCAGGATGCAGCCGCGGGGGCAGAGATCGCAGACGAGGTGGCCGGCATCGTCGGCGTGCCACCACCGGGCGGGCTGTCCGGGGACGTGCGGGGTCACTCCTCCTCCCAGGCCTGCACCGTGTAACGGGAGACCGTGGTGTGCTCGTCCCAGTGGTCGGGGCGCAGCCCGGCCTTGCGCCGCAGGTGGGTCAGGAAGTCGTGCGGGGACGGCAGCTGCTGCCACACCTGTGGCAGGAACGTCGCCCGGTGCGACCCGGAGCGCAGGATCACCCCGTCCACACCGGGCCGCAGCGCCGCGACGGCCCGGGCCTCGGAGCGTACGTCGTCGAGGGGCTCCGGCGCGGACAGCACCGACACCTCGACCCGGATCAGGTCGAACTCCTCCGGCGCCAGCGGGAGGAACCGCGGGTCCCGGAAGGCCGCGTTGACCGCGTTGATCCGCACGTCCTCCGCCAGCGGACGGAAGGCCTCGAGGGTGCCGATGCAGCCGCGCAGCTCCCCGTCGAGGTGCAGGGTGACGAACGCTGCCCCCGGCGCGTCGAGCCAGGCCGGGTGTTCGTCGAGCTGCTGCACCGAGACACCCGGCCCGGCGGGGGTGGGCTCGGCCTCGAAGCCGTCCTCCACCCCGGCCTCGAGGCGGAGGCGTGCCGCGATGGCGCCACGGGCCAGCGGCAGCAGGATCCGGCCGGCGTCCGCCGGCAGCGCGGCGGGCGCGGGGTCGGGGGGCGACGGCGCAGGGGGTACCGTCGCGTCCGGTCCCGACGTATCCGGTGAGGTCGCACCCCGTGCCGACGTATCCGGTGAGGCCGCGCCCCGTGCCGACGCGTCCGGTGAGGTCGCATCCGGCCCGGACCCACCGCTCCGGTCCCGCCGCTCCGGCGTCCCCGCCCCGGTGGTCATACGGTTCCGGCCCCCGTGCCGGTCTCGTGGAAACCGATCGAGGCGTACCCGACGACGCGGTCCTTCGACCCCGCCGTGTCCCCCGAGGTACGCCGGTCGTACAGCACCGGGTGCAGCCCGTGGGTCCGGGCGAACTCGAGCAGCCCGTTCGCGGGCGACGCACCGCAGGCCTGCCGGGACTCCAGCGGCCCCTCGAGGGAGAGGATCCGCGAGACGGTCGCCACGTCGACGCCGTTCGCCGCGGCGTAGCGCAGGTAGTGCGACAGGTCGGAGCTCACCACGACGATCGTCCCCGGGCCGTCCCACAGCGCCTCGATCACCTCGGCGACCGCAGCGGGCGCGACCTGCCCGACCACCATCGGCACCACGGTGAACTCCCCCAGCACGGTCTGCAGGAACGGCAGCTGGACCTCCAGCGAGTGCTCCCACCGATGCGCCTCGACGTCGGTCCCGACCTGACGCAGGGTGCCGAGCACCTCCGGCACCTCGACCGGCACGTCCCCCAACGGCGTACGCAGCGCGGTGGCGCCGGGCAGCGCGAGGCCACGGATCGGGACGTGGTGCACCGGGCCGAGCAGCACGACGCGCCGGATGGTGTCGCGCGCCGGTTCGAGGCGTACGTACCCGTGCGCAGCGGTCAGGCCGGAGTAGATGTAGCCGGCATGCGGGCAGATCAACGCCTTCGGCACCGCGGCGGGTCTGTCGGGGACGGGCTCACCGTGGGGCGGGCGCTCGTGGTGGGGCACGGTCTCACCGTGGGGCACGGGCTCGTCGTGGGGCGGGAGCCCGGTGCGCGCTTCGGCGAGCAACCGGGCGACCATGCTGGCCAGGGCGTCCCGGTCCCCGGGATAGAAGGTGCCGGCGACTGCCGGCTGGCGGACGGTCTCCATGAGGTCCTCCACGGGCGGCTGTGCCGCCAGTGTACCGAGGGACCGGCCCGCAGGTGGGGCGTACGACCGACGCCCCGCTCCCCGCGAGGGCCGCGAAGTCCTCCTTGTGTGTCCAACCGACAACGTGGAAGGACCCCGCTCCCCGCGAGGGCCGCGAAGTCAGCGGGCGAGTGAGCGGTCCACCCAGGTGCGCAACCGGTTCAGTGGCAGTGCCCCGGCCTGGCGGGCGACCTGCTTGCCCTTGTTGAAGATCATCAGCGTGGGGATCGACTGCACGCCGTACTTGGCCTGGGTCCGTGGCGAGTTGTCCACGTTGACCTTGACCAGCTTGATCCGGCCCGCCTTCTCCTTGGCCAGGGTCTCAAGGGCGGGCGACACCATCCGGCACGGGCCGCACCACGGCGCCCACAGATCGAGGATCACCGGGACGGTCGACGAGCTGATCACCTGCTGCAGCGTCTCGTCATCCGCATTCGCGATCCATGGCAGCGCTTCGTGACAGCGCGAGCACTGGGGCACCCCCTTGGCCGCGGCCGGCACCCGGTTGCGCGTGCCACACGACGGGCACGTGATGACGTTGTTGCTCATGGGCTCCATCCTTGACGCCAGCGTGACGTACGTCAGCACAACGATGCCCAGTGGGGTATGTATTCCACCACTCCGGGCAGACAGCGGGCATCACGCGCAGTGCAGGTCGCCAGGTCGCCAGGGTCGCCAGGGTCGCCAGGGTCGCCAGGTCGCCAGGTCAGGGTCGGTCGGGCCACCAGCGTCAGGGTCGGTCGGGCCACCTGCCCAGTGTTGGCCGACGCTGTGCACATCGTGCGACGTACCTCGACCTGACCGACGGAGCACCGTCGCACGCTGCTGGGAGCGTCGCACAACATAAGCAACATCGAGAGGGGCGCAGACTCGCCCGACCAGCGAGGCGGGCGCCCCGACCAGCAAGGCAGGCGCCCCGACCAGCCACGCAGGCGCCCCGACCAGCGGAGACAGCGCGCCCTTGACCAGCCGAGTGCCACAATGTCCTACGTAGCGTCGTAGGAGGCCCTGTGAGCGAACCGACCCGAGACGAACCGACCCGAGACACGGAACAGGTGGTCCATGCCACCGTCGAGGGGAACGAGGCGGCGGCCCGCGTCGCGCATGCGCTCAGCGAGGTCATCGCGATCTACCCCATCACCCCGTCCTCCGGCATGGGAGAGCTTGCGGACCAGTGGTCCGCACACGGTCGTACGAACATCTGGGGCCAGGTCCCCGAGGTGATCGAGATGCAGTCCGAGGGCGGCGCGGCGGGGACGCTGCACGGCGCCCTGACCAAGGGCGCGCTGGCCACGACGTTCACCGCGTCGCAAGGTCTGCTGCTGATGATCCCGAACATGTACAAGATCGCCGGGGAGCTCACCCCGGCGGTGATCCACGTCGCGGCCCGCGCGGTCGCGACCCATGCGCTGAGCATCTTCGGTGACCATTCCGACGTGATGGCCGTCCGCCAGACCGGCTGGGCGATGCTGTCCAGCGGCGGGGTGCAGGAGGCCCAGGACCTGGCGGCGGTCGCCCATGCCGCCACCCTCCGGTCCAGGGTGCCGTTCCTGCACTTCTTCGACGGGTTCCGCACCTCCCACGAGATCAACACCATCGAACTGCTGGCGTACGACACGCTGCGGAGCCTGATCCGCGACGAGGACGTCGAGGCGCATCGGGCCCGCGGGCTGTCCCCCGACCACCCGACGGTCCGCGGCACCGCGGAGAACCCGGACACCTTCTTCCAGGCCGCCGAGGCCGCGAACCCGTTCCACGACGCGGTGCCCGCCGTGGTGCAGGAGGTGTTCGACGAGTTCGCCGCGCTGACCGGGCGGGCCTACCACCTGGTCGAGTACGCCGGCGCCCCGGACGCGGACCGGGTGGTCGTGGTGATGGGCTCGGCCGCCGGCACCCTGGCCGAGACCGCCGCCGAGCTCAACGCCCACGGCGAGAAGGTCGGGGTGCTGACGGTGCGGCTCTACCGGCCGTTCCCGGTCGAGGCGTTCCTCGCCGCGCTGCCGCGGACGGTCCGCGCCATCGCCGTGCTGGACCGTACGAAGGAGCCCGGCGCACCCGCCGAACCGTTGCTCGCCGACGTCCTCACCGCCCTGGCCGACGGCCTGCCTGCACCGGCCACTCGGCCCGACCTGCTCACGCCCGCCACCCGGCCCGACCTGCCCACACCCACCCGGCCCGACCTGCCCACACCCCCCCGATCCGACCTGCCCACGCCCACCCGATCCGACCTGCCCACGCCCACCACCCGGTCCCACGGCCGGCCGGACGATGGCGCGACCGGCGCCCGTCCGCGGGTGATCGGCGGGCGCTACGGGCTGTCCAGCAAGGAGTTCGACCCGCGGATGGCCAAGGCCGTCTTCGACGAACTCGCCGCCCCGGCCCCCAAGAAGCGCTTCACCGTCGGCATCACCGACGACGTCACCCACCTCTCGCTGGAGGTCGACCAGACCTTCGAGCTGCCGGGCGAGGCCCGCGCCGCGGTGTTCTTCGGGCTCGGCTCCGACGGCACGGTCGGCGCCTCGAAGAACACCGTCAAGATCCTCGGCGAGCTGCCCGGCCGTTGGGCCCAGGGCTACTTCGTCTACGACTCCCGCAAGTCGGGCGCGACCACGGTCTCGCACCTGCGGTTCAGCCGCGCGCCGATCCGCTCCAGCTACCTGGTCGACGAGGCGGACTTCGTCGGCGTCCACCAGTTCGGCCTGCTGTCGGCGATGCGCACCCTCGACATCGCCAAGCCGGGCGCGACCGTGCTGCTCAACTCCCCGTACGGCCCCGACGCCACCTGGGACCACCTGCCGGTGGAGGTGCAGCAGCTGATCGTCGACCGCGGGCTGAAGCCGTACGTCGTGGATGCCGAGACGGTCGCTCGCGACGTCGGCATGGGCAAGCGGATCAACACGATCATGCAGACCTGCTACTTCTACCTGTCCGGGGTGCTGGAGCCGGACGCGGCGATCGCCGCGATCAAGGAGTCGGTCGCCACGACGTACGCCAAGCGCGGGCGCACCGTGATCGAGCGCAACCACCGGGCGATCGACGCGGCCGTCGCGCACCTGTCCCCGCTGCCGGTCGGCGCGGCGACGAGCACCGCGCACCGGCTGGTCCCGGTGCCGCCCGAGGCACCCGATGTCGTCCGCCGGGTCACCCAGGCGATGCTGCACGGGCGCGGCGACGAGCTGCCGGTCTCCGCGCTGCCGGTCGACGGCACCTGGCCGACCGCCACCTCGCAGTGGGAGAAGCGGGCGATCGCCTCGGAGATCCCGATCTGGGACCCGAGCATCTGCATCGACTGCGGCAAGTGCGCGATCACCTGCCCGCACGCCGCGATCCGGGTCAAGGTGATGCCCGCCGAGGCGCTCGAGGGCGCCCCGGCGACGCTGCAGTCCAAGCCGTACAAGGACCGTACGCTGAAGGACCACCGGCTGATCGTGCAGGTCGCGCCGGACGACTGCACCGGCTGCGGCATCTGCGTCGACGTCTGCCCGGCCCGGTCGAAGACCGAGGTCAGGCACAAGTCGATCAACCTGGAGCCGGCGCGCGAGCACCGCGAGGTGGAGCGGGCGAACTTCGGCTTCTTCCTCGGCATCCCGGAGATCGACCGGTCACTGGTGCGCCACGACCAGGTCAAGGGCGCCGCGCAGCTGCAGCCGCTGTTCGAGTTCTCGCTGGCCTGCTCCGGGTGCGGCGAGACGCCGTACATCCGTACGCTGACCCAGCTGTTCGGCGACCGGATGATCATCGCCAACGCCACCGGCTGCTCCTCGATTTACGGGGCGAACATGCCGACCGTGCCGTACGCCCAGGACCCGCAGGGCCGGGGCCCGGCGTGGTCGAACTCGCTGTTCGAGGACAACGCCGAGTTCGGCCTGGGCATCCGGCTGGCCTGGGAGCAGCAGCACGCCGAGGCGCGCCGGCTGGTCGACCGGTCCCGCGGGCTGCTCGCACATGCCCTCGGCGAACCGGCCGCGACGGAGCTCGCCGACAGCCTGCTCGGCGCCGACCAGTCGACCGAGGAGGGCATCGCCGCGCAGCGGGCCCGGGTCGCCCAACTACGGGAGGCGCTGGCCGACGATCCGATGGCCGGTCCGGCCGACGATCCGGTGGCGCGGCGGCTGCTGTCCCTGGCCGACGAACTGGTCGAGAAGACCGTGTGGATCATCGGCGGCGACGGCTGGGCGTACGACATCGGCTCGGGTGGTCTGGACCACGTGCTGGCCTCGGGCCGCAACGTCAACATCCTGGTGCTCGACACCGAGGTCTACTCCAACACCGGCGGGCAGGCCTCGAAGGCGACCCCGCGGGCGGCGGCGGCGAAGTTCGCCGCGTCGGGCAAGGCGGCGGCGAAGAAGGACCTCGGCCTGCTGGCCCAGGCGTACGGCAACGTGTACGTCGCCCAGCTCGCCATCGGCGCGAACCAGCAGCAGACGATCCGCGCGATGCTCGAGGCGCAGGCCTGGGACGGGCCGTCGCTGCTGATCGCGTACAGCACCTGCATCGCCCACGGCATCGACATGGCGACGTCGATGACGCACCAGGCCGACGCGGTGGCGAGCGCGTACTGGCCGCTCTACCGGTTCCGCCCGGACACCGCCGGCGAGGGGCATCCGCTGCACCTCGATTCGAAGGCGCCGACCAAGCCGGTGACCGACTTCATGCGCGCCGAGACCCGGTTCTCGATGCTCACCCGTTCCGACCCGCAGCGGGCGGCCAAGCTGGCGGTGCTGGCCCAGTCCGACGCCGACGAACGCTGGCGCTACTACTCCCAGCTGGCCGGGATGGAACGAACGGTCGTCCAGGACGATCACGACGAACGGAGGAACCCGTGAGCACCCACCCTGTCCTCGCGACCCACTACCTCGGCCTGCCGTTGTCCGGGCCGGTGATCGCGTCGGCCGGGCCGCTGACCCGCGACGTCGACTCGCTGACGGCGCTGCAGGATGCGGGCGCGGCGGCCGTGGTGCTGCCGAGCCTGTTCGAGGAGGATGTCCTCGACGAGGAGTGGCGGCTGGCCGACATGATGGATGCCGGCGACGGGTTCGCCGAGTTCAGCGCCGGCCCGCTGCCGACGATCGACCTGCCCGAGCTCGGCGCGGCCCACCACCTGCGGCTGCTCGAGCGGGCCAAGGCAGCCCTCGAGGTCCCGGTGATCGCGTCGCTCAACGCCACCCACCACGGGTCGTGGGAGCGGTACGCGCGGATGATGGTCGAGGTCGGCGCGGACGCGCTCGAGCTCAACCTCTACACCGTGGCCGCCGATCGGGCGCAGTCCGCCGCCGACGTCGAGGCCCGCCAACTCGACATCATCGCCTCGGTCCGCGGCTGCCTCGACGTCCCGCTCGCGGTGAAGGTCTCGCCGTACTACTCGTCCTTCGGGCACTTCGCCGCCGCGGCCTACCACCAGGGGGCCGACGGGTTCGTGGTGTTCAACCGCTTCTACGCCCCCGACATCGACCTGGACCGCCTCGCCCTCACCCCGCGGCTGGCGCTGTCCAGCTCGGCGGATCTGCGGGTGGCGCTGCGCTGGCTCGGCATCCTGCGGGCCCAGCTGCCCGACGTCGGGCTGGCCGCCACCGGTGGCGTGCACGGCTGGGAGGATGTGGTGAAGTCGCTGCTGGTCGGCGCCGACGTGGCGTGTACGACGGCCGCGGTGATCCAGCAGGGGCCCGCCGCGATCACCGGGATGCTGGACGGCCTGCGCAGCTGGCTCGCCGAGCACGACTACGACTCCGTGGACCAGCTCCGCGGCTCGATGTCGGCGGCGTCGGTGCCCGACCCCTCCACGTACGAACGCAGCCAGTACCGCGAGATCGTCACCCACTGAGTGAACACTGGCATCTACTCTAACAATGTCAGAGTAGATGCCAGTAGCTCATGCGAGTCGTCACATCGCGCGCGGATCCTTCGGGGAGGCGCCGTCCCGGACGACGAGGCCGGCATCCCGCAGGTCCACAGCGTCGGTCACCACGCGTTCACCGGGCGATTCACCCTCCGTTCACCGCGGCGAGCCGCATCACGGCGGGGTTTCGTGACGTCCGGGACCCGCCCGTACAGTGGGCGATGATCGGCCCGGACAGACAGGGCCTGAGGGATACGAGGCTCCACGGCATGAAGATCGCGATCTGCGGACTGGGATATGTCGGGATGGCGAACGCCGTCCTGCTGGCCCAGCACCATTCGGTGGTGGCCCTCGACATCGACCAGGCGCGGGTCGACGACGTCAACGCCCGCCGCAGCCCGATCGTCGATGCCGAGCTCGAGGACTATCTCGCCCACCGGGAACTGGACCTGTGCGCGACCACCGATCCGGTCGTGGCGTACGCCGGCGCCAGCTTCGCGGTGATCGCCGCGCCCACCGACTACGACGAGAAGACGAACTTCTTCGACACCTCGATCGTCGAGTCGGTGATCGCCCAGATCGCCGAGATCTCCCCGGACACGACGATCGTGATCAAGTCGACGATCCCGGTCGGGTTCACCGAGCGGATGCGGGCGGAGTTCCCCGACCGGACGATCCTCTTCTCCCCCGAGTTCCTCCGGGAGGGCAAGGCGCTCCACGACAACCTGCACCCGTCCCGGATCATCGTCGCCGACCCCTGCCCGAAGGGCGAGCAGTTCGCCGGCCTGCTGTGCCAGGGCTCCCTGGACGACAACACGCCGGTGCTCCTGGTCGGCGCCACCGAGGCGGAGGCGATCAAGCTCTTCGCCAACACCTACCTGGCGATGCGGGTGGCGTACTTCAACGAGGTCGACACCTTCGCGGCCCGCTTCGGGCTGTCGACGCGCCAGATCATCGACGGGGTCGGGCTCGACCCGCGGATCGGCACCCACTACAACAACCCGTCCTTCGGCTACGGCGGCTACTGCCTGCCCAAGGACACCCGCCAGCTGCTGGCCAACTACGACCAGGTGCCGCAGACGCTGATCCAGGCGATCGTCGACTCGAACTCGACCCGTAAGGACTTCATCGCCGAGGACATCCTCTCCCGCAATCCCGAGACGGTCGGCATCTACCGGCTGGCGATGAAGGCCGGCTCGGACAACTTCCGCCAGTCCTCCATCCAGGGGATCATGAAGCGCCTCAAGGCCAAGGGCATCACGGTGCTCCTCTACGAGCCGCTCTACGACGAGGACGTGTACTTCCACAGCGAGGTCGTCCGGGACCTGGACGACTTCAAGCGGCGCTCGGACGTGATCGTGGCCAACCGACGCTCCACGAAACTGGCCGACGTCGATGACAAGGTCTACACGCGCGATCTCTTCGGCAGCGACTAGGCGAGCGGGCCAACCGGATCCTCGGGGCCAGCCAGATCCTCGGGGCCAGCGGGCCCTTGGAGCCGTCCCTTCGGCCGTCGGCCGGGCACATGGCACCGTGCTGGTCGCGCGGCTGCGTACCTGAGTAAGGTCATAGCCATGCGCGGAATCATCCTGGCGGGGGGATCCGGGACGCGACTCCACCCCATCACCCTCGGCGTCAGCAAGCAACTGGTGCCCGTCTACGACAAACCGATGATCTACTATCCGTTGTCCCTGCTCATCTTCGCGGGCATCCGGGAGATCCTGGTCATCACGACACCGCACGACGCGCCGGCCTTCGAGCGGCTGCTCGGCGACGGAGAGCAGTACGGCGTTTCCATCACGTTCGCCCAACAGCCCGAGCCGAAGGGGCTGGCCCAGGCGTTCACCATCGGAGCCGACTTCATCGGCGACGAGAAGGTCGCGCTGGTCCTCGGCGACAACATCTTCTACGGCCCAGGGTTGGGCACCCGGCTCCAGCGGTTCAACGAACTGGACGGAGCCGCCGTCTTCGCCTACTGGGTGGCCGACCCCACGGCGTACGGTGTGGTCGAATTCGACGCTGCCGGGCGGGCGATGTCCATCGAGGAGAAGCCCGCTGCGCCGAAGTCGCAGTATGCGGTCCCCGGGCTCTATTTCTACGACAACACCGTTGTCGACATCGCCCGCGCACTGCAGCCCTCACCCCGCGGGGAGTACGAGATCACCGACGTCAACCAGCACTACCTGCGCGAGGGCCGGCTGCAGGTCGAGGTCCTGCCGCGGGGCACCGCCTGGCTGGACACGGGCACCTTCGACTCGCTGCTCGACGCGTCGAACTACGTCCACACGCTGCAGAAGCGCCAAGGACTCCAGGTCGGCTGTCCGGAGGAGGCCGCCTGGCGGATGGGCTTCCTCAGCGACGATGCGCTGCGCGACCGGGCGCTGCGGCTGAAGAAGTCGGGCTACGGCGACTACCTCCTGGACGTACTGCGCCGCCACCAGGAATCAGACTGATCCCGTCGAGGTCGGTGGGGCGCTGATCAGGTTCAGGACGTGCCTCGATTTCAGGACGTGCCTCGATCGGAGCGGATCTTCGCGCCCTGGGCCGCTGCCTGCCCCAGCTCTGTGGCCAAGCGGCTGGCGGCAGCAGGCAACAGGCAAAGCAGGTAGTCACCCACCTGCAGCATCACCGTTCCGCCCTCGGTCACCTCGACCCGGTACTCGTCGCTCACCGCTTCCCCCGTCTGCCTTCTCTCCAGGGCGTCGCGACTCGGGATCGTGTCGGACGACCGGGAGCCGGTCGAGGAGATCGTAGGCGAAGTGCCAAAATATGGCCACATCCACTTGGCGGTCACCTGACCCATCTGTGACTGACCCGATGAGGTGGGTGAGCGGGCGGAGGACCGCCGCGTCTCAATCAACTCGCGACTGCGCACCCTGCCGCACGAACCAGCCGCCGATCACCACGATTACCAAGTAGGTCATGGCCTGCAGCAGTGATCCGCGGAGCACGATCAGCAGATAAAACGGGATGATCGCCGTCCACGGACCCGGAACGGGACTCCGGCCGAGGAGGATGTTCGCGCGTTGGTCGGCCCTCCGGACCCACATGCCGAACAAGAACATCCCCCCGATCACACCGACCCACCCCCAGTTCAGATAGAACTCGGCCCACAATGGGGCGGACAGGTTCGTGAAGCCATATCCCTGGTGCACAGCCAACAGAGGCCCGGAGTCCAACGGCTTTCCCGACCACAGCGAGCGAGGGACCCAGAAAAGCACCACGCCCAGCATCTGATGGCCCCACGTCACCCCCATGTCCCTCACGTAGGTAAGGGCGTTGATCACTTGGGCGAAGGAGTCGAAATCGCCTCCGGCCAAGGCGGAGAGCAGACTGAGCGAAATTCGGTCTCCAGAAGTCGTATATCGAAAAGCGTCGAGGACCGGGAAAATGAAGAACAGCCCCAGAAGCGCGAGAAATGAAATAATTCGATATCCACGGATCGTTCGGTAGGCACCGAAGGCACCGAGGACACCCAGTGCCACAGTGCCGAAAACATAGCGTGCGGTGCTGATGGGATTCGCACAGACCAGGAGCGCGATGAGCGTCAGAGCCGGCAGGAGTGGCAATGATGTCCGTCCCGCCTGCTTCTCCTGCCACCGCAGTCTCATCTGTGCGGTGAAGGAGACGAGGAGGCCCATGATCGTCGAGGCGTAGACGATCGCACCGAGGGGACTGTCGCCCCATATCCCCGCGCGCACCGACTCCAGGTGCATACGGGAGGTGAACAGGTTCGCCGGCCCCACTCGTACGAGGTAATACGCCGCAACGAGGCAGCTGAGAAACGTCAGCACCTGCGTACGCCGTCCGTCCACGCCCCGCACGGAGACCGGTGCGGACGCGCCTCGCTGTCCCACGATCCCACCGACCATGAACGACACCATGCCCGCCAGGACGAGCAAGCCCGCGGTGGGAACCAGCGACGTGTCGATCGACGGTGTGGTGCCCGGAAGCGAGGCGAGCTCGACCTGGACAACTGGCGCCACCCCCATGAAACCATACGTGTAGAGCCAGACCACCATCTCGTGGAGCCTGCGCTCACCACCCAATGCCGCCCGGGTGAACAGGACCCCCGACAGCATCAGCACCCCCAGAAGCGGCCACGGAGCGGGCCTGCCATCAGAGTTCAGATCAAGCAGGAGCACTGGGACGACGGCCGAGAGCACGATGCCCACCGCGAGGGTGAACAGCACCGAAAGGCCATCGTGTACGGGCCTCACCGGCGAGGACGGGTGGCTCAGCGAATACTCCGTCACCGGGAGCCTGAACCTGGATTGGCGCGGGTCACACTTTCCCCTGCACTTCCTTGACAAGACCCGGAACCGCATCCCGCGACGACGCGAAAGCCGTGAAAGGGAGGTCACGACTCCACGTCTCGTAATAGTCCCGAAGTTTTCCGTAGGAGTCTGCCAGGACGACGTTCGGAATGCCCATGAGGGTGCTCAGAATATGGCCGTGCAAGCGATCGGTCACCACGACCTCCGCCGCCGACAGCAGACCGAGGGCGTTCCGGAGACTCATCGCCGAAAGACACAGGTAGAGATCCCGGCGTTGCCCATCGGTCCTGGCCGGAGTGACGTCCAGTAGGCGATGACGCCACCGCATCGCCTGCCAGGCCAGCTTGTCCGTCGCGGAATACGGCCAGTCTCCCGACTCGATGTCACCGGGGGGCAGGCTGCTCGATTCCTCGTCGTGCCGCAGCAGGTGGGTCACAGCGGTGACCGGGCCGGACAGACGTTGCCATCCGGTGAAGCCGGCAGCGGCATCCGGCGAGAGCAGATGTCGCGCACCCGGGACAAGACGACTCGCGGTCCCGAGACTCCTCGTGTCCCGCCACATCATCGTCACGCGCCCGCGGTGCCCGCCGACCGCGGCCTCAAGGGCCGCAGCCTTAGCAGGATCACGGAAGTTCATCGATTGGGGCAGCATCACAGCATCGTGGTCCGGGTATCTCAGCAGCATCCGTTCAAGGAGCACGCGATGCTCGGGGTAGAGGTCGCCGATGTTGCCTCCTCCGTGGAACAGCAGGGTCACCCCCTCGCGCAGGTCCGGCCAGTACCCGCTCTCCACCGTCTCCCGGCGGGTCATGCACACCACCCGGGAGGCGTTCCGCGCCAGCCAGGCCAACTCGCCCGCGGCGATCGCCGCATCTCCCGGATTGAGGTGGAACGGATAGTCGAAGAAGGCCACGTCCCTACCGGGGCTAATCACCTCGCTCAGGCGGAGATCCAACTTCTCGCCCCAGTCGGGCCCGGTCCGGTTCATCTGTCTCCCCGCTCCACGATCGTCTCCCTGAGCCACCGGCGATAGGAGTCCCCGACCACTGCCTCGCTGAAGGCGAGTGCCCTTTCCCGTTGCGGCTGACCTCCGACCCCCGACCCCCGCAGGCGCGTCAAGCCAGCGCGGAACGATGTCGAATCGGCGTACGTGGTGACAACACCTGCGCGCCGCATCGGCTCGGCCGCATGGATGCCCTCGGTCACCAAGGACGGCACGCCAACGGCGACCATTTCGTTCAGGATCATGCTGCAGGACTCCCAACGGCTCGGGTGCACATATCCGGCGGCCCGACGGATGAGCTCCGCCTTCTCCGCGCCGTCCACCGAATCGCGCATCGAGACGGTTCCCCGGAGCCCGAGCTTTTCGATGAGGCCCCGCACGACCGCTTTGCCCCCATCGACGTCCGGTCCCGCCAGGACGAGTCGTGGGCGCGGCGCGTCCAGGGTTGCCCACAACTCCACCAACCGGTCCAGCCCCTTGTGCTTCACATCGAATCTGCCCAGCCACAGGTAGTAGTCGTCGGCTCCGTCACGGTTCCAGGCGGCTGTCGGGGCAACCGGCGGGGCAGGATTCGGAAAGGCGCCGCTGGGGATCCCACGCCCCGCCACTGCCTCCGCAAGTTCCGCCTCGGAACTGTAGAAGACGTGCAGGCGATCCAGGCCCCGCAACGTCATCCTCTCCACAAGCCGACGCACCCCCAGCAAGTCGCGCATGGTCTCCGTCAGCTGCGGCTCGTACACGCCGTGCGGCACACCGATACAGACGGCGCCCCGCGCTCGGGCGATCGCGACGGCGACTGTGTTCGACAGCACCCAGCCCTCGTGCACCACAAAGATGTCGCCGCGTCGGATCCTCCACCACGGCAGGAGAGGAAGATATGTCGGGCGTCGCCGTCCGAGATGCGGCACCTCGGAGATCTCGGTGTCGAGACCGCGCACAACCCGCAGGTCCCGATGCACCACGCGGTGCCGCAGGGGTGCCATCCACAACTCTGTCGGATACTCCGCGGACGCGATCCGCAGCCAGGTCGCGATGCTCTCGGTCACGCCGGACCTGTGCTCACCGAAACGGGCGTAATAGTGGATCACCTTGGTTGGTCGATTGTTCACGCGAACCTCGCAGGTCGACGGCTGACAGTGCGACACCGGACTGGCCGGTCGGGCGTTCCTGGGGCGCGGGACGCGGACGTCCCGGGTCGGCGGCGCGTCATGGCTGCGCCCCTCCTCGTGCCTCCACCGAGGCTCTCGCCGAGCCGGCGGAGAAGATCATCAGGAAGGCCACGACATTGGCGAGCGCGTTCCCCGCCACATATATCCGCCAATCCACCGCCACCATGGCGACAGCGGTCCCGAGCACGACCAGCCCCAGCTGCACGACCCGCGCCGATCGCACCACGGAGTCCAGGACCACGGCCCGGGCGTGGATGAACGCGGCGAGGTAGGCCCCTTGCGTGACGTAGGTGGCACCGACCCACGGCAGCATGTCCCGGGTCACCTGCCAGCTGTCCCCCAGCACAGCGGGACCCGCGAACACCAAGAGCCAGTAGAGGATGACGACCCAGCCCAGGCCGGCCAGGGAGAGGGCCGCGGAGGATCCCACCAGCAGCTGACGGGAGCGGGGGGACCTGGCCATGCGAGGCAGCAGGGTGAGCCGGGCGCCCCCGAACAACACGTTCAGTGGTCCCAGGAGCGTGGAGGCTCCGCGCAGTCCGGCGTTGAAGGACAGTCCCAGTCTCGGGGCCGCGACGACGCTGGAGATCTGCATGGCCGAGACCAGCGCGAGGTTCTCCCAGGCGTAGGCCATGTTCCAGCCACTGCCGACCGTGTCGCCGGATCGCCGCCCGGCCAGGATGCGATGGCCGACGATGCCGGTCAGTCCCATCGATGCCAGGTGGACCCACAACAAGGGCAACCAACCGTGCGAAGACACCCGTAGCAGGAGTGTCACGAGACCCGCCGCAAGAGCCAGGTTCGTGCCGGAGATCGCGAGACTCGTCATCTCACGTGAGGCCTTGGTCAGATAGGCGCGCACCCAGTACGTCCGGGCGTAGAGGTAGACGATCACAGCGCCCATCGCCACATACACGAGGGTGCCGACTCCAGTGTCGACCGCTCCGGCCGGCATCGCGTAAGCCACGACGCCCAGCGCGACACCGACGACGGCGGCGACGGGGAACCAGCGCTCGACGCCCCAGAAGGCCGCGCTGGAGAGATCCCGATGGCGCCTCAGCTGGTAGTCGATCAGGCCACCCTGGACGAGGGACAGCACGATGGAGGCCACAGTCACGCTGATGCCGTACCGGCCGAAATCAGCAACACCCAGCGTTCGCGCGGCAGCGAGCGACAACGTCAGGGTGAGCAAGCTCGTGGCAGCGACGTCGAACAGTGCGCAGAGCTGACGGGTCCTTGCCCCGCCGATGATCACGCCTTACCTCCGGCCCCTGCCGACGCCGTCGCGGTCACGTCCGCGTAGACGGTCTCCAACCCACGGGCCACGGCACCGATCCCGAACTCCTCCTGCACCATGGCCCGGGCGTTGCGCGCCCTCTCCTGGCGGACACGCCCGTCGGTGAGAAGTTCCCGGATCGCGCCGACCAGCATCTCCGTGGAGTCGTCGACGACCGCCCCGGCACACCACCGGTCGACAGCCCGCGCCAGCCCGCAGGTGTCGGTCACCACGCAGGGGAGACCGCAGGAGGCTGCCTCGAGCACGCTCATCGGAAAGGGCTCGTCCACAGACGGCAGGACATAGATGCTCGCACGCCGCATCCGATCGAGCGTCCTGTCGGGATCGAGAGCCCCCTCCCAGCCAATGGTCGAGATACCGGCGTCCGCGATCTGCTTCTGGACTGCGGCCCCTTCCCCCTCATCCGGTCCCACCAAAGTGAAGGCGACATCCGGGTACTCCACCGCCAGCCGGCGCGCGGCCTCGACGAACACGCCAGGACGTTTTCTGGCATGGAGCCGGGCCAGAAAGAGAACCTCAACCGATGACTTCTCCTCGCCCGCCAGATCGACCGGAGGAACCGGTACCCCGTTCGTCAGCTCGGTGAGGCGGGCCTCCCCGCGGCTGACCTGCTCCAGATCACGCCGTTCTCGCTCGGTCAGGTACAGGGTGCGGTCGGCTCGGCGCAGCACGGGTCGCGTCATCAAGGTATCCAGCGGTCGAGCAAGCCAGTGGGATGAGGCGTCAACCATTCCGTGCGTCTGGAGAACCACCGGCAGTCCCAGTCCGAGCGCCAATCGAGCCGCTGGCATGGTCACCAGATCACGAGCCAAGTGGACATGTACGACGTCGTATCGCGGGAGTTCTCGTCGCAGCAGATCGAGCAGTGGAAGCGACGAGAGGCCAGCAAACCCGGTCCCCGGAAGGAGCATCCGAGCAGTCCGCGTCGTCAGAGGCACCCCGAGCAATTGAGTCGGAGCGGTGGCATAGCCACGATGCGCAGCGAAGAGTCTGACTGTGTGCCCCGATGACCGGAGTGCCCGGAGCTGGTTCGCCGCCACCCGAAGTGGGCCGCCGTACGCCCCGTCCGGAGAGACCAGCGTGACGACCTGCGCGATCTTCATCGCTGCCCCTTCGGGGACCGGACGAACCCGCCGGGCTCGACGTCGCGGGCCACCAGGGCGGTCGCCCCGACAACGGCGTTGCGCCCGATCGTCACGCCGCGCAGGACCGTGGCTCGAGTTGCCACCCACGCGTTGTCCTCGACGGTGATCGGTTCGTTGTCGAACTCGAACGAGGGAGACCGCCGGTCGTGGCTGCCGGTGCACAGCAGGACGTCCTGGGAGATGCACACGTCGTGCCCGATGGTGACCGGCTCCAGGTTGAGGATCCAGGTGCCCTCACCGATCCAACTGTCGCGGCCGACCGTCAGCTTCCACGGCCAGTGGATCCGCACCCGGTGGCGGATCAGGACGCCGTCGGCGATCGTCGCGCCGAACGCCCGCAGCACCGCAATCCGCACGGCGGCGGGCACCCACCAGTGCATGATCACATCCGACGCGGCCAGCCACGCGGCCTGGATCAGCTTCGGTCGTCCCTTGTCATAGCCGGCGCCGGTGAAGTCGGCCAGTTTCCAGTGCATGGAGGCGACGCCGACTGTTGCCGGCGCCTCCTGGCTCGAGGTGGTCATACCCGCAGGGCTCCCTGCTGGGCCCGATACCAGTCCACCGTCGACGTGATCCCCTCGGCCAGATCAATCGCGGGGCGCCAACCGAGGCCTTGCAGCAGGCTCACGTCCAGCAGCTTCTGCTTCATGCCGTCCGGCTTGGACGTGTCCCAGACCACCGGACCGGTGTAGCCGGTCGCATCCGCGACCAGGCCGCCCAGCTCCCTGATGGTGATGTCGGTCCCGGTGCCGACGTTGACCTGCGTGGGCCCGTCGTAGTGCTCCATCAGGTGCAGACAGGCACTGGCCATGTCGTCCACGTGCAGGAACTCGCGTCGAGGTGTCCCGCTCCCCCAGTTGGTGATGGTTCCGCCGTTGCGCACCGCGTCGTCGTAGCGACGGATCATCGCAGGCAGCACGTGGGAGCCCTGGAGGGAGAAGTTGTCCTCCGGCCCGTAGAGGTTGGTCGGCATCGCCGAGATCCACGGCAGACCGTACTGTCGCCGGACAGCCTGGACGTGCATGATGCCGGCGATCTTGGCTATGGCGTACGCGTCGTTGGTCGGCTCCAGGTGACCGGTCAGGAGGTAGTCCTCCTTGATCGGCTGCGGAGCGTGCGCCGGATAGATGCAGGAGGAGCCCAGGAAGAGCACCCGCTCGACACCCGCCGCCACTGCCGCATCGAGGACGCTGGTCTGGATCTGCAGGTTGTTCGTCAGGAAGTCCACCGGATACGTGTTGTTCGCCATGATCCCGCCGACCTTGGCTGCCGCCAGCACGAGATAGCGAGGGCGGACGTCCGTCATGAAGGAGGACACCGCCGCACGGTCGCGCAGATCAAGCTCGGCCGACGTGCGACCGATCAGGTGGGTGAATCCCTGCGACTGCAGGTGCCGCCAGATCGCGGACCCGACCAGGCCACGATGCCCGGCCACATAGAACGGCGCATCGCGGTCCAGGGCCGCCGGGGTGTAGTCAGGCATTCACGTTCTCCTTCGTGGCCGTGGGCTTCGCCACCGGTTCCGGCCAGTCGACCAGCATCGGGGAGTCGATCCACGGACGACCCTGGCAGTCCAGCAGGGCGATGTCGGCATCCACCATCAGCCGGGCCAGGGCATCACCGTGGACCGTCGCCTTCCAGCCCAGTTGCCGCTCCGCCTTGGACGGGTCACCGGTCAGCGCGTCGACCTCCGTGGGCCGCAGGTAGCGCTCGTCGAACCGGACGTGGTCGTGCCAGTCCAGGCCGGCGTGCTCGAATGCTGTCTCCAGGAACTGCTGCACCGAGTAGCCCACGCCCGTGGCGAGAACATAGTCCTCGGGCTCATCCGCCTGGAGCATCCGCCACATGCCCTCGACGTACTCCGGTGCGTAGCCCCAGTCGCGGATCGCACTGAGGTTGCCCATGTGGAGCTCGTTCTCCAGGCCCGCCTTGATGCGCGCCACCGCGCGGGTGATCTTGCGGGTCACGAAGGTCTCTCCACGGCGCGGCGACTCGTGGTTGAAGAGGATCCCGTTCACGGCGAACAGGTCGTACGCCTCGCGATAGTTGCGCGTCGCCCAGTACGAGTAGACCTTCGCCACCCCGTACGGGCTCCGCGGCCAGAAAGGCGTCTCCTCGTTCTGCGGCGGAGGTGTCGCACCGAACATCTCCGAGGTCGATGCCTGGTAGAAGCGGCACTGCAGGCCGCTCAGCCGTACGGCCTCGAGCAGGCGCATGGTGCCGATGGCGTCGGAGTTGCCGGTGTAGACCGGCTCGTCGAACGAGACCCGCACGTGGGACTGGGCAGCGAGGTTGTAGACCTCGTCCGGCCGAATGGTGTTCAGCAGCGTGACGAGTCGGGAGCCGTCGGACAGATCCGCGTAATGGAGAAAGAGCCGGGCCTCCGGGTCGTGGGGGTCCCGATAGAGGTGGTCGATACGCTTGGTGTTGAACGTCGACGCCCGGCGGACCAAGCCGTGCACCTCGTATCCCTTACCCAGCAGTAGCTCCGCCAGGTAGGAGCCGTCCTGCCCGGTGATCCCGGTGATCAGCGCCTTCTTCGTCACGTCATGCACCCACTTTCTCGTGTTCCTCGATTGCTGGTTCGCCCGTCAGCAGGCCGGTGAAGGACAGCAGCGCCGCATCCTGCGAGAGGCTCTCCCGGACGAAGTCCGGTCCGGCCGACCTGCTCACCGTGTCCGGTTGTTCGCGTAGGTGCAGGACCGCCTCGACGAGCGCAGCCGGATCGCCGGAACGAACAGTGACGCCAGCGCCGCTGGCGCGGATCTCATCCGCCGTCGTACTGGTCGGCTCCGTCGCGGCGAGGACCGGCAGCCCGGTCACGAAGTAGGTGGTGAGCTTGCTGGGGACCGCGGCCTCATTGAGCCCCGGCCGCTCATTGACCAGCAGGACGTCGGCCGCGGACAACGTTTCAAGGAATTCGTTCTCCGGGAGCGGATCAATGAACTGGAGGGCAACGATTCCTCGGGCCCGCTCCTCGAGGACCGCCCGCTGGTTGCCGTCGCCGATCAGGACGAACCGGATCGGCAGGTCCCGTTCCTGCGCGATCCGCGCAGCGTCGACCACGTTCTCCAGTCCCTGCTTGGCACCCATGTTGCCGGCGTGGACCACCACGGTCTGCTCCGGTGTCCATCCGTACCGGGTGCGCAGCGCCGCCCGGTCGCCCTGTCCCGGAGGCGTCACGTGCGTCCAGTTGCGGATCACCGCGACCCGGTCCGACGGGACCCCCAGCGTGTCGGTCACATACAGGCCGAAACGATCGTGGATCACCACGACCCGGTCGAAAGAACGAAGGATCCGACCCTCGACCATCCTCATCACCCGGCCGACCAAGGAGCCGGCCTTGCCCTGGGATTCACTGACACCGGCGCTGTACAGGTCCTGCACCCACAGGACGGTGCGCGGGCGATGGCGCATCAGACCGACCCCGAGTCGCGCAACGGCGCTGCCGAAGAGCGACGGGCTGAGCATCAGCACCACGTCGGCCGTGGGATCCAGCCGCCTCGCGTATTTGATCCCGAAGAGGATCTCGTACCCCAGACGAGTGACGAAAGTGGGACGGGAAGGAACGTACGAGGACACACGCTCCACCCGGACGCCACCGGCGACCTCGCGGGCAGCCCACTGGTCGCGGGGCAGTGTCACCCAGCCGGGATAGTGCGGCGCGGCAACCACCGCGCTGACGTCGTGCCCCGATGCCGCGAGCCCCTGCGCCAGGGACGTGGCGTATGGAGCGTTTCCCGTGGTTTCGGGAGAGTAGTAGGTGGAAATCAGCTGGATCTTCAACTGTCCGTTCCCATCAGTAGGCTCCCTTGGGCTGGAGGACGACTTTCACGGTCTTGAGGATGATGATGAGATCTCCCAGCAGGGACCAGTTCTCCACGTAGCGCAGGTCCAGGCGGACGCTCTCCTCGACCGAGAGATTCGAGCGGCCGTTGACCTGCCACAGGCCGGTGATGCCCGGCTTGACGAGCAAGCGGCGATGCGCCGCATCGGTGTACTCGGCGACCTCGCGTGCCACCTGGGGACGTGGCCCGACGATGCTCATCGCCCCGCGGAGCACCGTCCAGAACTGAGGGAGCTCGTCCAGCGAGTAGCGCCGGAGGAATCGGCCGACACGAGTGATCCGGGGGTCGTTCTCCACCTTGAACAGGAGCGCCTTTCCGCCTGCTTCGTCGATCATCCGATCGATGAGCCGGTCGGCGTCGATCCTCATGCTCCGGAACTTGTGGATGGTGAAGGTCCGCCCTCCCAGCCCGATGCGTTCCTGCCGGTAGAGCACCGGACCACCGTCGTCCAGCTTGATCGTCAGGGCCACCAGGAGGAGGACCGGCGACAGGATGACGAGTGCGGCGGTCGCGACAGCGATGTCGAAGGCCCGCTTGAGCAGGTGATGCCAGCCGGAGAACCTGGGCAGGTCCACGTGGACCAGTTCAAGACCCTGGGCGTCGGTGAAATGGATCCGCGGCCCCGTCACGTCGGTCAGTCCAGGCGCAAACATCAAGTGCGTCCGGCAGTCCTCCAGGTCCCACGCGAGTCTCCGTGCCTCGCCACGGGTGAGGCCGCTCGTCACCGCCACGGCCTCGACGCGGCCCGTACGCGCCCACTCACTGACGTCCTGGAAGGACACCCGATCAAGTCCGTCGAGCCCCTCGGGGGTGAGGGCCGCGTCCGTGGACGCCACAGCGACGGGCAGATAGCCCGCGTCCGGCCGTCGTCGCATGTCCTCGACCATGCCGGCAAGGTCCTCAAGGGAGCCGACCACCAGCGTCGGCGTCAGCCCTGCTCCCCCGCGCCGCTGATTGTTCAGCCCGCAGCGGGCGGCCCACCGTCCGACCAGCAGCATCAGCACCGCGAGAGGCAAAGTGGTGAGGAAGAACTTGCGTGACAGCTGCGCGCCGAGCAGGTACGAAACGACCGCGACGCCACCGAAGACGACGAAGCAGGCCCGGATGACGCGCCGGTACTCCTCCAGGCCCGCGCCGAGAATGCGGCGGCTGCGGGACTCCGTCCCGCCCAGAGCTCCCATCAGCAGCAGCCCGACCATGAGCCCGGCCACCACGTACGGGACGCCCGTCCCGCCGACCTCGGTGGTCAGCTCATCGCCGAACTTGAGCAGGTAGGTGGCCGTGATCGCCCCGGTGACCATCAGCAGGTCGATCCCGATCAGCCGGCGCCGATGGGCGTAATACCATCTGGTTCCCGGTCGTGGTGCAGGCTCGCGCCTTGTCACGCTGCTATCGGAATGCGGACCTGGCAGTTCATCGGATTTCGCAATGCTCACAGTCATTTTGTTTCCCCGGACATCGGTATCCCATCCCCAGGTCGGTCGGATCTCATCACTTGACGTATGTGTTCCGACGGTCAGACGATTTCCCGCGGCCGATCCGCCCAGTCCTCCGCCACGGCCCGCCGGGCGACCTTCCGACGGGTCTCGGAGGCCGGCTCGGCGCGTCCGTAGTAGCTCCCGTAACCGGCGCTCTCACCTCGTACCTTGTTCAGCACGACACCGAGCACCCGCCCGTCGACCGACTCGAGGCTCTCCAGTGCGGTCGTCAGTTGGGGACTGCGCACCTCGCCGCTTCCGACGACCACCAGCGCGCCGCTGGTCAGGCGCGACAGGATCGCGGCGTCGGTGACCGGGAGCAGCGGTGGTGCGTCGATCACCACGGCGTCGTATTGCTGGGTGATGGTCTCCACCAGGCGGGACATCGCGACGGATCCGAGCAACTCGGACGGATTCGGCGGCACCGGCCCGGACGTCACCACGTGAAGTCCCGGCAGGCCCCCCGCTTGCAGGACGTCTCCGAGCTGGGCGTGCCCGATCAGCACCGTGCTGAGGCCGGCGGCATCCTCCAGCCCCAGAAGGCGTCCGAGACTCGGCTTGCGCAGGTCGGCATCCACCAACAGGACGCGCAGACCGGCGGCACTCAGTGTGGCAGCGGTGTTGACCGCCGTGCTGGTCTTGCCCTCGTCAGCGACGGACGAGGTGATCACGAAGGAGCGCCGGCCCTGGCCGGCGTCGAGGTACTGCAGGTTGGTCCGCAGTCTCCGGAACGCTTCGGCGCCGACCGGGTCCTGGCCCTCCGGCGTGAACCGTGACCGGCCCGCCGCCGCCTTGTCGTACGCGATCCGACCGATGATCGGGGCGTCTGTCACCCTCGCCACATCCGCTGCCGTTCGGACCCTGGTGTCCAGGGTCTTCCTCAGGATCGCCTGCCCCACTCCGACGAACAGTCCCAGCAAGAGCCCGAGCGCGAGGTTCTGCGGGATCTTGGGGCTTGTCGGCGAGGACGGCACCGTTGCGGGGGTGATGACGGTGGCCGCCACGCTCCGTTGGCCCTGGCCGCCTTCCGGGGACAGGTCGTGCACGGCGGTGACCAGCTGGGCGCCGATCGCGTCGGCGATCGCGGTGGCTGTCGCCGGGTTCGGATCGTCGACCGCGATGTCGATGACCGAGGTGTTGGTGGGCACGGTCACCTTGACGTGTTCAGCCAGCGCGGCGGGGGTGGTGGCCAGCGGGATCCTGGCGATCACCGGCTGCAGGACGAGTGGCGACGTCGCCACCTGGACGTACGACTCGACCTGTTTCTGCGTGAACGATGTGCCCTGAGCAAGATCACTCGCCGACGACGCACCGTTCACCGAGAAGAAAAGTGCCGTTTTCGAGGTGTACACCGGAGTCAGAAAGAAACTCAGGATTGCAGCGCCGAGGACGCCGAATATGGTGACGGCCGTGATACTGCGCCAGTATTTTCGCAGCACCGTCAGGTAATCCCGCAGTTCCACCCTGCCCCCTCGTCGAGTCGTCGGACGGGGCCACGCTAAACCTCCTCACAGCTCGCACTTAGGTAACCAAAAGTTTCAAAACAGAAAGATGGCAGCATGCAGAACGGCTGATCGACGGAATGGCGGGAGCTACACTGTGTTCAATGTCACACGATCCACGCTTGTATCCCCGATGGACCTACGGGCTTCTGTGCCGCGACGTGGAGGTCCCCCGTTGTGGCGGCGCCGTCAGCGGGTCCTCGGGCCACGGGTGCTTGGGGTAGCGGCCGCGGTTCTCGGCCCGCACCTGTGGGTAGGCGTTCACCCAGAACGACGCGAGGTCGTCGGTGATCGCCAGCGGTCGCCGGGCCGGGGAGAGCAGGTGCAGCAGCACCGGCACCCGGCCCGCACAGATCCGTGGCGTACGGGTCAGGCCGAAGCACTCCTGCAGCTTCACCGCCAGCACCGGACGGCCGCCCGGATCGTCGATCTCGGGGTAGTCGACGCGGAGGCGGGAGCCGGTCGGCACCTCGAGCCGTTCGGGGGCCAGCTCGTCGAGTCGACCGGCCAGCGGCCACGGCAGCAGCCGGCGCAGGGCGCTGGTCAGGTCGAGCCGATCGGCAGGGGTGCCGGCGATCAGCGCGTCGACCTCCGGCACCAGCCAGTCCTGCCAGCGGTCGAGCAGCGCCGCCTCGTCCATCGCCGGCCACGGTTCCCCGTACACCCGGTGCAGCAACGCCAGCCGCCGAGCCAGCGTGCGCCCGTTCTCGGTCCAGCTGAACACCCCCTCGCCGCTGGTCAGGCCCAGTCCGCGGTCCGCCAGCGCGATCCGCACCGCCTCCCGGGCCGCGTCGGGTGAGGGGCGGACGTTCGCCGCGGACAGTTCGATCGCGCCCAGCCGCCGGACCCGGCGGGCGCTGACCTTGTGCCCGGTCCAAGTGGCGACCTCCTCCTCGACCAGCAGCGGCGCCGCGGCAGCCAGGGCCGTCGCCTCATCCAGCGCGGCGCCCGCCCGGATCACCGCCCCGGTCGCGCCCGCCGTGGCCGACCGCTCCACCTGGGCGATGGCGAGCCATTCCTGGCCGAGCAGCGCCGACCCGCGCTCGAGCACCGCCCCGGTCCCCGACGCGAGCAGATACGCCGGGTCGTCACGTCCGCCGCGTCGGCGGGCCACCCGGTCGGGAAAGGCCAGGGCGACGACGAGGCCCAGCGCGCTGTCCGCCCGGACCGCCTGCTCGCTCGACGACCGGCCGGACCGTCCCGCCTCGCCCCCGGCAGTAGCGGACCGCGCCGTCCCGAGGGTCCTCGTGTCGGACCGCGTCGGACCAGGGGGCCTCGTACCGGACCGCGCCGGACCGGACCGCGTGCCGGACGCAGTCTCGCCCACCAGCCGGGCGAACCGGTCCGCTTCCCGACGCCACCGTTGGGCCGCCGGGGTGCCGCCGCGCCGCAGCGCCCGCCACTGGGCGGCCAGATCCCCGCCCGGGGGACGTTCGTCCGAGGCGACCAGCGCGACCACGTCGGCGGCCACGTCCGCCCCGACCCGGGGGGCCGCATCGAGCAGCGCCCGGGCCAGCCGGGGATCGGCCGGTACGGCGGCCATCAGCCGGCCGCGGTCGGTCGCGCGGCCGTCCTGCAGCGCGCCGAGATCGGTCAGCGTCTCCACCGCGGCCGCCAGCGCGGCGGCCGGCGGCGGGTCGGGCAGCGCCAGCCCTTCACCGCCGGGGGCACCCCAGCAGGCCACCTCGAGGGCGAAGCCGGTGAGGTCCGCGGTGGCGATCTGCGGCGGGGCGTACGCCGCCATCCGGGCCCAGTCGTGCTCGGCGAAGCAGCGCACCACCGTCCCGGGCCCCAGCCGCGCGGCGCGACCGGCGCGCTGCTCGGCGGAGGCACGCGATTCGGTGACGGTGACCAGGCCCGACATCCCCCGCAGGCTGTCGTAGCGCGGCTGGCGGTCCAGCCCGGCGTCGACGACGAGCCGTACGCCCGGGACGGTCAGCGACGACTCGGCCACCGCGGTGGTGACCACCACCCGACGGTGCGGGCCGGGGGCGAGGGCGGCATCCTGCTCACGTCCGGTGAGCCGGCCGTGCAACGGCAGGACGTCGACCGGGGCGTCGGCGAGGATCGTGCCGGTCAGCCGGGACACCACCTGGCCGACCTCCCACGCACCGGGCAGGAACACCAGGGCGTCCCCCTCCGGGTGCTCGGCCAGGGCCAGCCGGGTGGTCCGGACGACGTGGTCGAGGAACGCGTACGTCACGCCGCGGGCGTCCAGCCGGGCGACGCCGGGCGGGGCCGGGGCCCATCGGACGGTCAGCCGGTGGAGATCGGCCTCGGCGGCGACGATCGGGACCGGCCCACCCACTGCTCCGGCTCCGGCTCCGGCTCGGCCGGCGCCGGCGGATCCGCCCGGGGGCCGGTCCGGGCCAGCAGGGTCGGTCGTGCCTGCCGAACCGGCCGTCTCGGCGACACCCGCTGAATCGGCCGGGTCCTGCGGGGTCCCCAGGAGGGCCGCCCAGCGGTCGGCGTCGAGGGTCGCCGACATCGCCACGACGAGCAGGTCGTCGCGCAGTTCGGTGAGTTCGCGGGTCATCGCAACGGCCAGATCGGAGTCGAGGTGGCGTTCGTGCACCTCGTCGAGGACGATCGCGCCGACGCCCGACAGGTCCGGGTCGCGCAGCAGCCGGCGGACCAGCACCCCGGTGGTGACGAACTCGATCCGCGTCGCGGGCCCGGTCCGCTGCTCGCCGCGGACGGTGAAGCCGACCTCGTGGCCGAGTCGGGTGCCGCTCAGCTGGGCCAACCGCCGTGCCGCGGCCCGGGCAGCGATCCGGCGCGGCTGGGTGACGATGACCCGCCCCGGGGTGAGCGCGGCGACCGCCGGGGGCACGACGGTGGTCTTGCCGGTGCCGGGCGGGGCCCGGACGACGGCGGCGTGCCGGGTGGTGAGGGCCTCCTCGAGGGCCGGTACGAGCGCCGCGGCGGGCAGGCCGGCACCGATGGCTGTGAGGTCGAGAAGGGGCACCCGTCCAGTGTCGCGCACCGGTGTGCACCCGTGCCTGGCACAATCGAGCCGGAGAAGGCGCGGACGAGGAGAAGGGGGTGCGATGAGCACCTGGCAGCGACTGGCGGAGCGACTCGGGGCGCAGCCCCACGGCGTCACGCTCGACTGGGCCGAGCTGGAGGCGCTCACCGGCGACCTGCCCGACGAGGCCCGGACGTCGGCGGACTGGTGGCTGGCCGACGTCGCCGTCCGCCCGGAATCCGCCAGTTGGCACGACGCCGGGCTGCGCGTGTCGGCGGTCGACCCCGGCACCTCGATCTCCTTCGTCCCCGGCCCGAAGCCCTGGGCCGCCGGGGCGACGCCCCCGCCGCTCGCCGCCGAACTGGCCGACCCCGAACCGCAGCCCGCGCCCCGCACCGGGCGGGTCACCGGACGCGCCACGACCCGCCCCGACATCGTGCTGGTCGAGCCGGACCGCGAGCAGGGCCCGCACGCCGCCCCCGCCGGTGAGCTCTTCACCGGCCCGCTGTTCACCCGGGAGAAGGCGTACGCCCGCTGGACCGGCGCGCCGTGGTTCGTGCTGTCCGGCGAGTACGGGCTGCTCACCCCCGACCAGGTCGTCGGGCCGAGCGACCACCGGCTGTTCACCGGGTCGCCGGAGCACCGCGCCGCCTGGGGTGCCTGGACCGTCGCCCGCCTCGAGCTCCTCGCCGGCCCGCTGCGCCGCGCCCGGGTCGAGGTGCACGCCGCGACCCCCGCGGTCTCCGAAGCCCTCCGCCCGCACCTGCTGGGGCTGGGGGCGTACGTGCTGGAACCGCTACGCGGCCTGTCGGTGCCCGACCGGATCGCCTGGTACGACGGCACCGTCCCCCGCGCCGCCGGTCCGGCGACCTATCCCGCGGTCGCCGCCGGCGACCCGATCACCGCCGCCCTCGGCGACGCGGCCCGCGCCGCCCGGCCCTCCGACCTGCTCGCCGGCATCGACCCGGACCTGCGCCGCCCCGGCATCCACAGCTGGTTCGTCGACGAGGCCGGGGCCGCCCAGCTCAGCGCCGGCCTCGGCAGCCGGATCGCGCCCGGCCTGATCTGGATCGGCCAGGCGGGCGCCGTACGTCCCGGCAGCGGGCTGAGCGCCACGACCACCCTGCGCAACCAGATCGCCTGGGTGCACCTCGGCCGGTCGGTGCGCCTGTCGCCGCTGCGCCGGATGCTGGCGGCCATCCTGCTGCACGCCCCGGAGTCCGGGGTGACCGGCGAGGACGCCCTGACCGACTGGATCCGGACCCACCTGCGGGTCGCGATCGTGGCCCCGGCCGACGTCGAACACCTGGCCGAGGCCGCCGACCGGGCCGCCGCCCGGCTGGGCCCCCAGCTGAGCGTCGAGCACGCCGACCCGGCGGTCCGCCCGGCCCTGCGGGAACTGCGCTCCGGGTTCGACGGCTTCCCCCGCTGAGCCGCCCCTGACCCGGCTACGCTCGCCGGGCCCACCGGGCCGGGCCAAGCCGAGCCGGGCCGGGCCGGGTCGGGCCAAGCCGAGCCGGGGGTCGCCGGGCCCACCGGCACTGATCAGTCCCTCCCCACCCGACGCCGACCGGCCCCTCCCCCACCGGCACCTGAGGGACGCGGAATAGGCTGCCCGGCATGAACGCGACGGCTCCGTCGCCGGACGACCTCACGCCCGACGCACTGCTCGATCTCGCCCGCCACGGCGAGACCCTCGCCCTGATGGCCGCCCTCGACAGCGGGCAGCCGTTGGAGGCGACCACCCGCGACGGCACCACCCTGTTGATGCTGGCGGCCTTCTACGGCAACACCGAATCGGTGGCCGCCCTGGTCGCCCGGGGCGCAAAACTGGACGTGGTCGACAACCGGGGACGTACGGCGCTGTCCGGAGCGATCTTCAAGGGCGAGGAACGGGTCGCCCGCCTCCTGCTCGCCGTCGGCGCGAACCCCGACCTCGGCACCCCGAACGCCCGCGACACCGCCGTGGAATGCCACCAGGAGCGCGTCTTCCAGCCCGACCCGGAGCTCGACGCCGCACTGCGCAGCGAGCTGGGCCACGCGTTCCGCTGAGCCCTGACACCGCGCACGAGGACGCGGCCAGGCAGCTTGCCCGATGGCACGAGACCTGACCGGACCACGCGAGACCTGACACAGGCCGAGCCCGCCGGACCACCTCAGGGCAGCCAGTAGAGCTCGATGATGTGCCGGTTGTCATCGACGAAGACGACGTGCTGGGTGCCGTCCGGCATCACGTACGCCGCGGGATCGCTCCGGCCGACGAGCACCCCGGTCCGCGTCGTGAGGTCACTCGGGTGCCAGCCGGCGTTGTCCTGCCAGTACTCGTGGATGTGGGAGTCCACGCCGATGTAGTTGACGTGCAGCGTCCCCTCGGCGGGATAGAGATAGCCCGTCGGGGTGGCGCTCCCGGACGGGGGAACACCGCCGACGGTCGCGGTGAGGTCGTGCTCGTGCCAGGTGCCGTCCCAGACGAACTGGTGCAGGTGGCCATCACTGGCGGCGAAGGAGACCACCTGACCGGAGCCCGGGTCGTTGGCGAAACCGACCGGGCGGCCGGTCGCCCGCACCGTGGAGCCGGTCGCCAGCGTGAGGTCGTGGTGGTGGAAACCGCCGGACGGGCCCTTCCAGAGCTCGTGGACATGCCCGTCCGAGCCGGCGTACAGCACGTGGTGGGTCTGCTGGGAGGTGAACCCGTACGCGGTGGGCGGCATGGCCGGCAGCGTGCCGGCCATGTACGGGGTCAGGTCGCTCTCGGTCCAGCCGAAGTCCTCTTCGAAGTCGAGGTACCGCAGCGTCCGGTCGGCCCGGAACACGACGTGTTGTCCGCGCTCGAAGGCGTAGCCGAAGGGTGTGTCGACCAGCGGCGGGCTGCCGTCGGTCAGCTGGTGGTGGTGCTTGTCGTCCGCGTCCCACCAGATCTCGTGGACCGCCCCGTCGGGTCCCCCACCCGACCGGATCCCCTGGTAGACCACGTGTTGGGTCCATCCCCCGGGCTCGTCCGGGTAGACGTACCCCGACGGGACCCCGTCGATCGGGGTCGCCCCGGCCTGGGCGGTCAGGTCGTTGTGGTGCCAATGATCGTCCCACCACAGCTCGTGCACGTGCCCGTCCCCGGCTCCGTTCCCGAAGCCCTGATAGACGATGTGCTGGGTCCATTGCTCGACGAAGGCGTACGCGGAGGGATTGTAGATCGCCGGCGGCGCCCCCGTACGCTGAGTGAGATCGTTGCTGAACCACGTCATCGGACACCACCTTCCTCCGCCGCCTCGACGTCGAGGGACGGGCTCCCGGGGGGTGCGCAAGGTGGGGCGGTGAGCCAGTGATCATGCGCCGGTGCTGCATGGCGAGCCGGTCATGTCTGGTGAGCCGGTGCTGCATGGGGCGTCGCCCCGCCCAACGGGCCCTGATGTGACCAACGTCTCACCGGCGGTAAGGGCTGTCAAGGGTCCCGCAGGCGGCCAGGAGTCCCGCGGGCGGTCAGCGGTCCCGCAGGCGGTCAGCGGTCCCGCGGGCGGTCAGCCGACCAAGCGAGCAGACAAGGCAGCGGCAAGCCGCTGATGTCAAGCGGTCGCCACAGCCCGACGATGTCGAACCGGCGCGGTCAGCGGTCAGCGGTCAGCGGTCAGCCGATGATGTCGAGGAGCACGACAGCCTCGGGCGTACGCTCCCCGAACAGCTCCCGGGCCCGATCCACGGCCGCCGCGACCGTCGCCGCCAGGCCGTACTTCTCCTTGATCGCGGTCTTCGCCTCGTCGAACACGGCTCCCTCGGTCACCACCGAGGCCCGGCCTTCGCGGACCGGTTCCTCCAGCTTCGGCTTCCCGCTGCGGGAACAGGGCCGTACGCTCACCACCGGGCCGGCGTCGAAGCGTTCCGCCGCGCCGGTGCTGTCAGGCAGCCAGTAGGCGAGCCGGTGGTCGGCCAGCGCGGCCACCCGTTCGATCGAGGTGACCGGATCGGCGTGCGGCGGATAGGAGGTGACCAGGATGTGCTCCACATCGGCAAGACTGGTCACCGGTCAGCCCTGTCGCCCGGGATCCGCCGGACCGGCCGGGCCGCCCGCACCGTCCGCTCCACCTGATCCACCAGCACCACCGGCTCCACCTGACCCGGCCGCACCACCTGATGCCGCACCGCCTGATCCGCCGGCGGCACGCTGGCGGATGTCGGCCTCCCGGGCAGCCGCCGACGACTCCAGGGTCTCCTTGCGGATCCGCCCGGCCGTACGCCGCGGCATGCCCAGGCCGAAGCCGATCCCCAACCCGCTGGCCAGGGCCAGACTGATGGCGATGACGATCTCCTGACCCGGGTTCGGCTGGGGCGCGCTGCGCATCGACTCGGCCGCAGCGATGAGTCGCTGCAGGTCGAGCCATCCCAGGTACGTGTAGACGATCGTCCCGATGAGGGCGGCGACGCCGACGAGGACCAGAAGCCACTTGAGGACCTTCATGCCCCAACTCTAGGAGCCAGGTGCCGCCCCTCGCCGGGGTTCGGCGGTGTCGAGGGCCGGGTGTCGGGGATCGACGGTGTCGAGGGCCAGGTGTCAGGTCACCTGGAGAAGGGTCAGGGTCGGGCCAGGTCCAGGGTCGGCGGTGTCGAGGGTCACCCCGGGGAGGGGGCCAAGTCGAGGGCGGGGGGCCGGCCCGGCGGTGTCGAGGGCCACCCCGAGGAGGGGCCAAGTCGAGGGCGGCGGCCGGCCCGGCGGGGGAACAAGCAGGATGGGCTCGGGTTGGCGTGGTCGCGTAAGGAAGCAGGCCCGGCGCGGGGCCACCCCAGGCAGGAGGGCCAGGCAGGGGTCAGGCCTGGGCAGAGAGCCAGGGCCGGGCAGAGAGCCAGGGCCAGGGCCAGGCAGAGAACCAGGGCGGTCCAACCGGAGCCATGTGTCAGCCAAACGCTGCCCCACTTCCAAACGCTGCCTGACTTACTGTTCGCGGGCGGAAATCCCGCAGCGTATGCACATTCCAGGTCGCGTTTGGGCATTACCGCCCCCGTACGGCACCCACCTGGGTCCGGCCAGAGCCGACCTCCACGCCAGGACCGACCTCGCATCCACACTGACCTTCACGTCGGGGCGGACCTTCACGCCTTCACGTCAGGGCTGACCTTCACGTCGGGGCTGACCTTCACGTAGGGGCTGACCTTCACGTCGGGCGGACCTTCACACGGGGCTGACCTTCACACGGCGCCGGCCTTCACCGACACCGACCTTGACTGACACCAACTTTGACTGACTCAGGCCTGAGCTGGTGCACAGTACACCCTGCCCCCTCGCCCGGATGGTGGGCCGGCTTGCCTCGGGGTGGAGGCTTATTCCTATAATCAATGTCGGTTAACGACTATTTAACCTGTACTTATATTGAACCCGGAGGTCGCATGCCCGACTCGCAGCCCCGAGCCTGCCAGCGTGGCAGCGCCCCACGGCCGGGCTCCGGCGACTCCGCCGGTCCCGAACGACGCCGCGGACGCTCGGCCAACTACGAGGTCCCAGCGGGCAGCGCCCCCGGGCGCGAGGTCCCAGCGGGCAATGTCCGAGGGAGCAATGTCCCAGCGGGCAGCACCCCGAAGAGCAGCACCCCGAAGAGCAGCACCCCAGAGGGCAGCACCCCAGGGAGCAATGTCCCAGTCGGCAAGGTCCTTCCAGAGGGCAACGACCGCCGAGGGGGCAACATCAGAGGCTGCCCCGGTCACTCGGCCGACCACGGTCCCGCCCCCCGGCGACGGACCGGACCACTGGGGCTGCTGCTGGCCTGCCTGGTGCTCGTGGCCTCCCTGGCCGGTTGCGCGGGCGGGTCGAGCGACACTCCGGGCGCGGCGGCCGCCCCGGCAGGCGGCCAGGTGCTCAACCTCTATGCGTTCTCGGTCGCCAAGCCGGGCTTCGAGGCCCTCGCCAAGGCGTACGCCACCACCCCGGAGGGGGCGAAGGTCACCGTGCTCAGTTCGTACGGGGCCTCCGGCGACCAGTCCCGCAAGGTCGTCGCCGGCGCCCCCGCCGACGTGGTGAGCTTCTCCATCACCCCCGACCTCACCCGGCTGGTGAACGCCGGCATGGTCGACGCCTCGTGGAGCTCCGGGGCCTACCACGGCACGCCGGTCACCTCGGTGGTGGTGATGGTCGTCCGCACGGGCAACCCGAAGGACATCCATGACTGGAGTGACCTGCTCCGCCCCGGCATCGACGTCGTCACGCCCAACCCGCTCAGCTCCGGCTCGGCACAGTGGAACCTGCTCGCCCCGTACGCCGCCACGAGCCACGGGGGGCAGGACAAGCAGGCCGGCCTGGACTACGTACGCTCCTTGGTGCACGACCACGTCAGCACCCGACCCTCCTCGGGCTCCGATGCCACCGAGACCTTCCGGCAGGGCCATGGCGACGTGCTGCTCAGCTACGAGAACGAGGCGATCGCCGCGATCGGCAAGGGCGACGACGTCGAGTACGTCGTGCCTCAGCAGACCGTCCGGATCGAGGCTCCGCTCGCCGCGGTGAGCACCTCGCCGCACCAGGAGGCCGCGCAGCGGTTCGTCGACTTCGCCGCCACCCCCGCCGGCCAGGAGGTGCTCGCACGCGTCGGCTACCGCCCGGTCGACCCGACCGTGGCGGCCGCCCACGCCGCCGGGTTCCCGCCGCTCGGCACGGTGTGGACCGTGGCCGACCTCGGCGGCTGGAACGCGGTGACCTCCGGCCTGTTCGCCAAGGACACCGGCGCCATCACGGCGATCTACAGCGAAGCGACGAGGTGACACCGTGAGTCTGTCCACTGACGTTCCTCGCGGCCCGGACCCGGACCCGGACCCGGGCCCCGGCCCCGGGCCCGAACCCGACAGCCAGAGCCCGGATGGCCGCGCCCCTGACCAGGACCCCGGTGGGCGCACCGGGGCCCGGCGGTCCCGGCCACCGGGCGAACGCGTACGGTTCGGGGTCAGCCCGGCGGCCCTCGGCGTCGTCGTGCTGTGGGTCAGCATCCTCGTCGCCCTGCCGATCGCCGCGCTGGTCGCGACCAGCCTGACCGGCGGCCCCCGCGGCTTCTGGGCCGCGGTCACCCGCCCCAGCGCCCTCGCCGCGCTCGGCATCACCCTCGCCCTGGCCGCCGGGGTCGCGCTGCTCAACGCGGTGGCCGGCACGGTGATCGCCTGGGTGCTGGTCCGTGACGACTTCCGCGGCAAGCAGCTCATCGACGCACTGATCGACCTGCCGTTCGCGCTGCCGACGATCGTCGCCAGCATCGTGCTGCTGTCCCTCTACGGGCCGGAGAGCCCGGTCGGCGTACACCTGGCCGGCACCCGGGCCGGCGTGGCGATGGCGCTGGCGTTCGTCACCCTGCCGTTCGTCGTCCGGGCCGTCCAGCCGGTGATGCGCGAGCTCGACGACGACGCCGAGGAGGCCGCCGCCTCCCTCGGCGCGCCGGGGTGGACCATCTTCCGCCGGATCATCTGGCCGGTGCTGCTGCCTGCCGTCGCCAGCGGGACCGGGCTGTCGTTCGCCCGCGCGATCGGCGAGTTCGGCTCGGTGGTGCTGATCGGTGGCAACCTGCCGGGCCGCACCCAGATCGCCTCGCAGTACATCCAGCAGCTGATCGAGGTCGGCGACCCGGCCTCCGCGGCGGCGGTGTCGGTGGTGCTGCTGGTGGTCTCGTTCGCGGTGCTCACCACCCTGCGCCTGGTCTCCGACCGGACGCAGCGCCGCGAGGAGGCGTCATGAGCCGCCGGCCGCGAGGAGGCGTCATGAGCCGCCCGGAACGAGAAACCGCCACGACCGGCCCGGAACGAGGAGCCGCCATGAGGGCCGCCACGAGCAAGGACGCGTCATGAGACAGACCCGTACGTTGCGCTGGAGCCTGCGGCTGGCCACCTTCGCCTACCTGGGCGTGCTGGTCGCCGTCCCGGTCGGGATGATCCTGGTCCGGACGTTCGGCGCCGGGCTGCGCACCTGGTGGTCCTGGGTGACCACCCCGGCGGCGATCTCGGCGCTCAACCTCACCCTGCTGATCATCGCCATCGTCCTGCCACTGAACGTCGTCTTCGGTGTCATCACCGCGCTCGCACTGGCCCGCGGCCGGTTCCCCGGCAAGGCACTGCTGCAGACCGTGGTCGACCTGCCGTTCGCCGTCTCCCCGGTGGTCGCCGGCGTGGCGATGATCGCCCTGTGGGGCGTCAACGGCTGGTTCGGCTGGCTGCCGCAGCACGGCATCCGGATCGTCTACGCGCTGCCCGGGATGGTGCTGGCCACCGCGTTCGTGACGATGCCGTTCGTCGTCCGCGAGGTCGAGCCGGTGATCCGCGAGATCGGCCGCGACCAGGAACAGGCCGCCGCCACCCTCGGCGCCACCCGCCGCCAGATCTTCTGGCGGATCACCCTGCCCGGCATCCGCTGGGGCCTGACGTACGGCACAGTGCTGACCCTCTCCCGGGCACTGGGCGAGTACGGCGCGGTGCTGCTGGTCTCGTCCAACCTCCCCGGCGTCTCGCAGACCCTGACCCTGCTGGTGCACGCCCGCTTCGTGGAGGACCACAACACCTACGGGGCGTACGCCGCCGCGACCGTCCTGATGGGCCTGGCGCTCCTCACCCTCGTCGCCACCACCCTGCTCGACCACTGGAAGAAGCAACGATGATCACCGTCACCAACGCGGTCAAAGACTACGGCGACTTCCGGGCGCTCGACGACGTCAGCCTGGACGTGCCCGCCGGCTCACTGACCGCCCTGCTCGGCCCGTCCGGCTCGGGCAAGTCGACCCTGCTGCGGGCGATCGCCGGGCTGGAGGTCCTCGACTCCGGACGGATCGAGATCGAGGGCCGCGACGTCACCGACGTGCCACCGCAGCGGCGCGGGATCGGCTTCGTGTTCCAGCACTACGCCGCGTTCCGGCACATGACCGTACGCGACAACGTCGGCTTCGGGCTGACGATCCGCAAGGAGTCCAAGGCGGCGATCCGCTCCCGGGTCGACGAACTGCTCGAGCTGGTCGGCCTCGGCGGGCTGCAGGACCGCTACCCGGCGCAGCTGTCCGGCGGGCAGCGCCAGCGGATGGCGCTGGCCCGGGCGCTGGCGATCCAGCCGCAGGTGATGCTGCTCGACGAGCCGTTCGGCGCGCTCGATGCGAAGGTACGGGCCGAACTGCGCGACTGGCTGCGCCACCTCCACGACGAGGTGCACGTGACGACCATCCTGGTCACCCACGACCAGGAGGAGGCGCTCGACGTCGCCGACAACATCGCCGTGCTCAACCAGGGCCGGCTGGAGCAGGTCGGCGAACCGACCGACCTCTACGACCACCCGGCCAACGCCTTCGTGATGGGCTTCCTCGGCTCGGTGTCCCGGCTCGGCAACGCGCTGGTGCGCCCGCAGCACATCCACCTGCGCAAGGTCCCGGACGGCTCGCCGGTGCATCCGGCCTGGTCGGAGGACATGGTGACCGAGCGTGCGGTCGTCGAACGGGTCACCCACCTGGGCTTCGAGACCCGGGTCGAACTGGTCACCCTCGCCACCGGCGAGGGCTTCACGGTGGCCCTCACCCGGGCCGACGCGAACGACCTGGGGCTGGCCGTCGGCGACCAGGTGTTCGCCACCGCCGACCGGGACCCGTCCACCGCGACCTTCGACGACTGGGTGATCTGAGACAGGGGCATCCGCCAGCACCAGCGGACAGGGACCCCGGGATCGTCCGCCAGGACCCCAGGGCCTCCGCCAGCGCCGGCCGGTGGACATCGGGAGCCCCAGGGGCATCCGCCAGGCAACCACCGGGGCATCCGCCATGGCCGACCAGTGGCACGACTGGTTCCATCGGATCAGGGGACCGTGTGAAATCGACCACAGAAACGGGACGCGGGGTTCCCTTCGAGAACTAGGTAAGGCTAGCCTTACCAACGTCGGCAAAGATGCCGCGGTCCCCACCCTTCCTGAGGTAGCAGCATGTCCGAGATCACCGTCACCCTGTCGCGGCGCCAGGTCGACCGGCCCGCCCCCGAGTCAACGCGTGCCCTGCGCGGCCTGCAGGAGCTCCCCGAGGGTGCGCCGGCGCTCATCGCCAGAGTCTGTGACGGCTCGGATGCGGCCTGTGCCCGCCGGCTGTTCGACCTGGGCTTCGCCCCCGGCGCACGCGTCGAGAAGGTGCGCCACGCCCCGTTCGGCGGACCCGCCGTCTACCGCGTCGCCGACTACGAGATCGCGCTACGCCCTGCGCAGGCCCGAACGATCCTGGTCGAGACCCTCCCCGCCGATCCCCCGTCCACCGGGAGCACCGGGAGTGTCGGGAGCGCCGCCGACACGTACGCCACCCGGTCCGTCGCGGCATGAGCCACGAGCACCACGGCGGTGGTGGCGGTCCGGTCGCGGTCGCCGAGGGCACCCCGCGGATCGCCCTGGTCGGCAGCCCGAACTCCGGCAAGTCCACCCTGTTCAACGCGCTGAGCGGCCTGCACGCCAAGACCGGCAACTACCCCGGTGTCACCGTCGCCCGGTACGAGGGCCTGGTCCGGACTCCGGCCGGCGCGGTCGTCGTCGAGGATCTGCCCGGGGCGTACAGCCTCGACCCGATCAGCCCCGACGAGCAGGTCGTCGACGACGTCCTCGACCCGGACCGGCCCGCCCCCACCACCCCGGACGCCATCCTCGCCACCGTCGACGCCACCACGCTGCGCCGCTCGCTCGGCCTGGTCGCCCAGGTCCTCAGCGTCGGCCTGCCGACCACGGTGATCGTCACCTTCACCGACGAACTGGCCCGCCGCCGGGGCCACCTCGATCTCGCCGCGCTGGAGCGGGCGCTCGGCGTCCCGGTGCGGGGCATCGCCGCCGGCGACCCGCGGGCGGTCGGCGAACTGCGCGACCACCTCGACCACGCCGCACACTGGGCCCGCCCGGTGATCCCGCCGCCGACCGACCCCGACGAGGTGGGCGGCTGGATCTCCTCGGTGCTGGAGTCCGCCGGCCACCGGGTGCCCTCGGTCGATGCCCGCACCCAGCGGATCGACGCGGTGCTGCTGCACCCGGTGTGGGGCACGATCGTCTTCTTCGTGACGATGTTCCTGTTCTTCCAGGTGATCTTCACCGTCGCCGCACCGCTGCAGGACCTCGTCCAGAGCTTCTTCGACCGGCTGTCCGGGCTGGCCCAGACGTACGTCCCGATCGGCTGGCTGGCGGCGTTCCTGAGCCAGGGCCTGATCGGCGGCGTCGGCGCGGTGATCGTCTTCCTGCCGCAGATCGCGCTGCTGTTCATCCTGATCTCGCTGCTCGAGGGCACCGGGTACATGTCCCGGGCGGCGTTCCTGATGGACCGGGTGATGGCGAAGGCCGGGCTGGAGGGCCGCGCGTTCGTGGCGCTGCTGTCCTCGCTTGCCTGCGCGATCCCGGGGATCATGGCGACCCGGTCCCTGCCCAGCGCGAAGGACCGGCTGGCGACCATGCTCGCCGCCCCGCTGATGACCTGCTCGGCCCGGCTGCCGGTGTACGTGATGCTGATCAGCCTGTTGGTGCCCTCCGGGGCACGGGTCGGGCCGATCGGCGCACAGGGTGCGGTGATGTTCCTGCTCTACCTCGGCGGCGCGTTCGCCTCGATGGGCACGGCGTGGTTCTTCAGCAAGGTGACCGGCCGCCGCCAGGGGCAGCTGCCGTTCTACATGGAGATGCCGCCCTACCGACTGCCGCGGCTCTCGACGGTCCTCCACGCGGTGTGGGACGCCTGCGCGGCGTTCCTGCGCAAGATGACCACGATCATCCTCGGCGCGACGGTGGTGATGTGGCTGCTGATGAGCCTGCCGATGCCGTCCGCGCAGCGGCTGACCGACGCCGGGATCGACCCCGCGGACAGTGCGGCCGTGGCGACGTACACCCTCGACCACTCGGCCGCCGCAGCGGTCGGCAAGGCGATCGAACCGGTCTTCGCGCCCCTCGGCTTCGACTGGCGGATCAACATCGCGGTGATCTCCTCGATGACGGCCCGCGAGACGTTCGTCTCGACACTCGGCCAGGTCGCCGCCGCCAGCGATCCGCAGGACCCGGGCACCGCGCTGGAACGGATGACGGTCGACCACGGCCCGCGGGCCGGGCAGCCGCTGTTCACCCCGCCGGTGGTGGCGTCGCTGATGGTGTTCTTCATGTTCGCCCTGCAGTGCCTGTCGACGATGGCGGTGATGCGCCGCGAGACCGGCACCTGGAAGTGGCCGCTGATCGCCTGGGGCTACATGTTCGGGCTGGCCTGGGTGCTGGCGTTCCTGACCCGCCTGCTGGTGGGGGCGTTCGGATGAGCGGCCGGCTCCCCGTCCGGGTCGGCGCGCCGCGTATGGCGCTGTCCGTGCACCCGGAGGCCACCGAGGACCCGCGGACCATCCGCTGGGTCGTTCCCGCGGGAACGTTCGACTTCGTCGGATCGCCGCGGGTGGTCCCGCCGGCCCTGCAGGCCCTGCGCGCCGATGGCACCCTGACCCGCATCGTCGTCGAACCGGCCGCCGTGCTCCTCAGCACCGACGGCGATTGGCGTACGCTCGGGGGCCCCGTCCGGACCGCCCTGATCAGCGCCCTGGCCGAGCCGTCCGGCTGGCAGCCGGCGACCGGCCAGGACGCCCTGCCCGGCGCGGTGCTCGCGGCGGCGGTCGAGCAGGTCATCGCCGGGGAGGTCGGCGCGTACGTACGTTCCCACGGCGGCAGCGCACACCTGGTGCGGGTCGAGGGCACCGTCGCCACCATCGCGTTGGACGGCGCGTGCGCGGACTGCCCGGCGCGGGGCGCCACGCTCGGGCTGCGCTTCGGCCACGCGGTGGAGGCGCTGTGCCCCGGCGCCGAGGTCGTGCTCGAGGAGAACGGGCGGCCACTCCTGCTGCGCTGGGGACGACGCCCGGGTGCGGGCCGAGGGCCGTCATCCATGGAATGAGGGGCCGTCATCCATGGCGTGACGTGCACAGTGGACCGTTCCTGGGCGAACCGTTCTGGTACGGGCCGTCCCGGGTGTGGGCCAATCCCGACGCGGGCCATTCCCGGCACGGACCGTCCCCGGCACGGACCGTCCCCGACGCGGGCCAATCCCGACGCGGGCCGTCCCCGGCACGGACCGTCTCCGGCACGGATCGTCTCCGACGCGAACCGTCTCCTGCTCGAGGACGACCCCCGGCTCACCGAGCTCGCCCGGGAACAAGAGATGATGTGGAACGACCGGACCTGACCGGATGCCACCGCATCCCCATGCACGACGTAGCTGATCTCCGAGTCAGACGAGCATCACGCCGCGGGTGAGCTGTGTCGCCTGGTGAGCTGTGCCGTCGCTTGTGATCTGGTTGCCCATCCGCCGATGATGCGTTCGCCGCCCGACCGGCCCGCCAATACGTGCGTCCTCCGCCCGACCAGCCCGCCAATACGTGCGTCCTCCGCCCGACCAGTCAGCCAATACGTGCGTCCTCCGCCGACCAGTCAGCCGCCGCCTGTTCATTCAGCCGCCGCGCCCCGGTGGGCCGCGACTGAATGGCGCCGAAGCGGCTACCGAAGACCGGGCACCGAAGCGACCACCGACGACCGGACACCAAGACGCCACCGAAGACCGGGCACCGAAGACCGGACACCAAGACGCCACCGACGACCGGGCACCGAAGACCGGACACCAAGACGCCACCGACAGCCGAGGCGGCCACCGGACACCGGACACCAAGACGACTACCAGGCACCGAGCAGGCCAGGGACGCCTCCGGCCCCACAGCCCGTATCCTCTGGTGGCCGGCCGCCGGGTCGTCAGCCGTGGATCTTCGGCAGCTCCGAGGTCTGCAGCGACGCGTCCGGGTCGATCCAGCCCTCGCCGTCGGGGCGATCGGCCGGGCGACCCAGGATCGGGATCACCCGGGGCCACAGGCCCATCGCCCGGTCCTCGGCGAGCCGGTCGGCCGTGTGGCGGCGTTCCTCGGCCTCGAGCTCGCTGATGATCTGGTGCACCATGCCGAGGATCGATCCCCTCAGTAGCCACAGCCCGCGCTCCTGGGCCGGGTCGACCGTCATCAGGTCGGTGAGCGCCGCGCGGGCCTCGCCGACCTGGGACAGCGCCTCGTCGAGTTCACGTTCCGCATCGGCGCCGGCATGGGTGGACCGGGGCGTCAGGGCCGTCGCTCCAGCGATCGCACCGGCGGCCGCTCCGCCCGAACGCGGGCCTTCACCGCCCCGACCCCCGCCGGCCGGGCCTTCGCCACCCCGACCCCCACCGGCCGGACCGTCATCGCCCGACTTTCCGCGCCCCAGCTCCGTGCGCCCCGGATCGGGTCGGCTCCCCTCCACCTCGGCCTCGACGTAGCGACCGTACGCGGCGATCGCGTCGGCCAGCGTGCCGAGCAGCCAGGCGAAGGCGGGGCGTACGTCCTCGCCGTACCCGTCGTCGCGGGTCTCCCGGACCGGCGCCTCCAACGCGACGACGTGGAACAGGTTGCGGATGTCCAGGACGATGCGTTCCAGGGTGTCGGCACCCAGCTCCAGCACCGGCCCGACGTCCGTGGTGCCCAACGCCCGCGGGTTCATCCGGCGGGCCTCGCGCGACTCGGCCACCGCGGTCCCGGCCCGGGCCACCTGACCACTCAGCGCCCGGGCCTCGGCCAGCCACGCCTCGGCCCGCGACCGGGTGATCGGCTGGGACGACATCGACTCGGTCACCCGGGTCAGCAGGTTCGCGGTGCTGCCCGCCGCCCGCCGGACCATCCGCCCGGCCCGCCGTGACGGCACCGGTGAGGGCAGCACGATGACGAAGAGGAAACCGATCGCCGCACCGATCAGGGTGGTGAAGATCCGGTTCTGCACCGCGACCTCCTGGCCCTGGACGGCGAGGATCAGCATCGCGCTGATCGGTGTCTCCAGCGACTGCTCACCGAGGTGGAACACCTTCGCCGAGGCCAGCGACAGCGCCACGACGAGCGCCAGGCTCCACCACGACAGGCCGACGAACTGCGACACCAGGACGGCCAGCATCACCCCGGTGACCACCGCGCCGATCCGTACGACCATGCTGCGCAGCGTGCCCAGGTTGGTGCCCTGCACGACGAGCAGGGCGGTCAGCGGTCCGGTCAGGTCCGGCGGTCCCTGGACGATCGGCATGCTGGCCAGGTAGGCGATCACCGTGGCCGTGGTCAGCCGCAGGATCCAGACGCCGGTCGGCTGCAGACGCGAGGGCACGTCGCGCCAGCGGCGCGGGTGGGACGGCCACAACCGCTCCAACAGCGACCATCCGAGTGCCTGCAGCCGGGACATGCAGCCAGGTTAGTGGCCTGCTCCAGCCCCCCTGAATGTGACCTGTACAACACCTGAACTAGCATGCTAGCGTCTCAGCACCCTTGAGAAGGAGCTGACAATGACGTCGATCGACCAGGCCGCACGGCGGAGCCCCCAGGCCCCCGCAGCGACCAAACCCCTCACCGTGGCGGTGGCGAGCCTCATCGGCACCACCGTCGAGTACTACGACTTCTTCATCTTCGGGACGGCCGCCGCCCTGGTGTTCCCGAAGCTCTTCTTCCCCGGCACCGACGCACTCACCGGCACCCTGTTGTCGTTCGCCACCCTCGGCGTCGGGTTCCTGGCCCGGCCACTCGGCGGTGTTGTCTTCGGCCACTTCGGGGACCGCGTCGGCCGCAAGAAGATGCTGGTGATCACCCTGCTCGGCATGGGCCTCGCCACCGTGCTGATCGGCATCCTGCCGACGTACGCCACGATCGGCGTCGCGGCCCCGATCCTGCTCACCCTGCTGCGTCTGGTGCAGGGCTTCATGGTCGGCGGCGAGTGGGGCGGAGCCACCCTGATGGCGGTCGAGCACGCGCCGGCGGGCCGCAAGGGCCTCTTCGGCGCCTTCCCGCAGATGGGCGCACCGGCCGGCACCGGCCTGGCGACCGGCGCCTTCCTGGTCGCCGCGATGCTGCCCGACGACCAGTTCCTCGCCTGGGGCTGGCGGGTGCCGTTCCTGCTGAGCGCCCTGCTGGTGCTGATCGGCCTGGCGATCCGGCTGACCGTCGAGGAGAGCCCGGCGTTCCAGGCCGTCCAGGCCGAGGACACCGCCCATGCGCTGCCGATCGCCGTCGCGTTCCGGCACCACTGGAAGGCCATTCTGCTCATCGCGGGCACCTACCTGAGCCAGGGCGTGCTCGCCTACCTGTGCATGTCCTACTTCGTGAATTACGGCACCAAGGCCGTGGGGATCCCCCGGGTCGAGGCCCTCAGCGGCGTCCTGGTCGCCGCCGTGATCGCCACCGTCGCCTACCCGATCTTCGGCTGGTTGTCCGACTTCTGGGGCCGCAAGACGATGTATCTGCTCGGTGCGGTCCTGATGGCCGTCTCGGTCTTCCCGGCCCTGGCGCTGATCAACAGCGGCAACTCGCTCCTCTTCGCGCTTGCCATCACGCTGATGTTCGGCATCGCGATGCCGCCGGCGTCCGGCGTCACCGGCCCGCTCTTCTCGATGGTCTTCCCCAAGGAGGTGCGCTACTCCGGCGCCTCGGTGGGCTACACCATCTCCCAGATCGCCGGTCCCGCCTTCGCGCCGACGATCGCCACCGCCCTCTACGGTGCCACGCACTCGTCCACCTCGGTCGGCGCCTACATGCTCATCGTCTGCCTCATCTCGGTCGTCTCGGTGGCCCTGCTTCCCGGCCCCTGGGGCCGCCGCGAGGCCGCCCTGCAGCAGCAGGAGGTGCACTGAGGTGGCGATCCCGGCAGCAACCAGCACCACCGACGTCCTGGTCGTCGGCGCCGGGCCGTTCGGCCTGACGACCGCGATCGCCCTCGCCCAGCAGGGCGTCTCCGTACGCCTCGTCACCAAGGCCCCCTGGGTGGCGAACTCCCCGCGGGCCCACATCACCAGCCAGCGGACGATGGAGGTGTTCCGCGACCTCGGCCTGGAGGAGCGGGCCCGCACCGTCGCCACCCCATGGGCCGAGATGGGCGACACCCTGCTGGCGGTCAGCCTGACCGGACCGGAGATCGCCCGGATGCCCGCCTGGGGCTCCGGTTTCGCCCGGCACGGCGACTACGTCCGCAACAGCCCGTGCGAGTACCTCGACATTCCCCAGGACCGGATCGAGCCGGTCCTCGTCGACGCGGCCGGGCGCGACGGCGTCGGGATCAGCCACCGGACCGAACTGCTCGATTTCGAACAGGACGCCGACGGGGTGACCGCCCGGCTCCGGCACCGGCTCAGCGGGTCGGACGAGGTCGTCCGGGCCCGCTACCTGGTCGGGGCCGACGGCGCCCGGTCGATCGTCGCCGACCGCATCGGCCTGCCGTTCGAGGGTCACCAGAACCGTGCCGGGACGCTCTACACCCAGTTCCGCTGCGACCTCGGCCGATACGTCGCACACCGGCCGAGCATCCTGCACTGGTTCTTCAACCCCGAGATGGACATCGGCGAGATCGGCCTGGGCCTGCTGCGCTGCACCACGCCATGGACCGAGTGGATCGCCGGCTGGGGCTTCCTGGTCGAGGACGGCGTGCCCGAGCCGACCGACGAGGAACTGGTCGGCCGGATCCGCCAGCTGGTCGGCGTGTCCGACCTGGAGGTGGAGATCTTCAACCGGTCGGTGTGGTTCGTCAACCAGCAGTACGCCACCGACTACTCCCGTGGCCGGGTGTTCTGCGGCGGTGACGCCACGCACCGGCATCCGCCGAGCAGTGGCCTGGGCCTGAACACGTGTGTCCAGGACGCCCACAACCTCGCCTGGAAGCTGGCGTACGCGGTGAAGGGGCAAGCCGGGCCGGGTCTGCTGGAGAGCTACTCCGCCGAGCGGGCCCCGATCGGACGCCAGATCGTGCTGCGGGCCAACCGGTCACGGCTCGACTACGCGGCGATCCGCGACTGCCTCGACACCAGCGGGGACGCCGACCCGGTGACCAACGCCCTGGCGAAGCTCAACGCGCCGACCGAGGACGGGGTCCGACGGCGGGAGCAGCTCGAGGCGGCCCTGCAACTGAAGGAACACGAGTGGAACGCCGAGGGAGTGGAGAAGAACCACCGCTACGTCTCTTCGGCGGTGCTGCCCGACCCCACGCTGGCCGACGAGGTCTGGGAGCGCGACGTCGAGCTCTACCACCAGCCGACCACCCGGCCCGGCGCCAAGCTGCCGCATGCCTGGCTGGTCGACCATCGCGGGCGGCGCCGCTCCACCCTCGACGTGGTCGGCAAGGGGTGCTTCACCCTGGTCACCGGCCAGGCCGGGGTGGCCTGGCGCACGGCGGGCGAGCGGCTCGGCCTGGACTTCCTCGACGTGGTGCTGATCGGCACCGATGCGGACGCCCAGGACCCCTACCACGACTGGTACCGCCGCCGCGAGATCCACGAGGCCGGTGCCCTGCTGGTCCGCCCCGACGCGGTCGTCGCCTGGCGCTGCCCCACGGCGGTCCGGGACGCCGACGAGGCCCGTACGCTCCTCGTGGGTGCGCTGGACGCGGTGCTGGACCGGACAGGTGGATCGGTCGGCGCCGACGCGACGCCCCCGGCCGACGTGCCGGTCGGGCTCGGGCCGCGATGACCGAGGTACGGGGCGATGACCGCGGTGCGGGGCGGAGTCGGTGTTCTCCGTCCGGCACTCCGGGCCCCTCGGTAGACTCGCCGCATGTTCTCCCCCGCCGGCCGATCCGCCATGGTCGGTGGCCGATTGGCCCGCCGGGTGTACGAGCAGCTCAAGCAGGACCTGCTGGCCGGGCGCTACCCGGCAGGTGAGCCGATCACCGTCGTCGACCTCCGCGAGGAGTACCAGGTCAGCAAGCAGCCGGTGATGGAGGCGCTGCACATGCTCGCCGCGGACCGACTCGTACAGATCCAGCCCCAGGTCGGGGTGCGAGTGAGCCGTTACACCCTCGAGGAGGTGGAGGCCTTCTTCTGGATGTTCTCCCGCACCGAGGGCGGAATGGCGCACCGGGCCGCCCTCCGCCGGACCGACGCGCAGCTCGCCGAGCTGGCCGGCCTCTGCGACACCCTGGAGGCCCTCGAGTCGCGCGCTGCGGCCGGCGGGACCGGACAGGCCGGGAGTGGGCCGGCGTACGTCCGGGGCAACCGCAGCATCCACACCCTCATCCACCGGATGGCGGACTCCCCACTGGCCGCCGACATCAGCCACGACCTGTGGGACCTGAGTGACTTCCTCATCGCCACCCACGGGGGTGGGTTCACCGGCAGCCTGGTCGAGCGCAACCGCGGCCATCGCGAGGTGTACGAGGGGATCCGCGACCGTGACCCGGAGCGGGCCGAGCAGGCCATGACGCAGCACATCCTCGACTCGCCCCTGGCGTCACATCCCTGACCCGCCTCGCCTCTGGCGCCGTCGCGCCACAGCCGCGAGTGAGCCGGATCACAGGGCAAGGCTACGTAACAGGTAGTACTTGTATACCCGTATGGGTATCCTCGACTCATGAGACGGCTCCTCATCCTCGGTGCCGGTACCGCCGGCACCATGCTCGCCAACCACCTCCGCGACGAGCTCACCCAGGACTGGGCGATCACCGTGGTGGACAAGGACAATGACCACCACTACCAACCCGGCTACCTCTTCATCCCGTTCGGCACCTCGACGCCGGAGCGGATCACCAAGCCGCGGACCCACTTCATCCCGCCGGGCGTGGACTTCGTCCAGGCGGGCATCCGCCGGGTCCGCGCCGACGACAACGAGGTCGACCTCGAGGACGGCCGGACCCTGCCGTACGACTGGCTCCTGATCGCCACCGGCACCCAGCCCCGTCCCGACCTGACCCCGGGCATGGCCGACGGCTCCCTCTGGTACAAGAAGATCTTCGACTTCTACACCCTCGAGGGCTCCACCCGGCTGCACGACGCCCTCGAGGCGTTCCAGGGCGGCAAGGTGCTGGTGCAGCTGACCGACATGCCGATCAAGTGCCCGGTCGCGCCGCTGGAGTTCGTCTTCCTGGTGGAGGACTACTTCCGCAAGCGACACATGCGTCACAAGGTCGACATCACCTACGTCACGCCGCTGGACGGGGCGTTCACCAAGCCGGTCGCCTCGCGTCACCTCGGTGACCTGCTGCAGGAGCGCTCGATCCGGCTCGCCGCGGACTTCGCCCTGGAGCGGATCGACAACGACCGCCAGGTGCTGGTCTCGTACGACGGCCGGGAGCTGCCGTTCGACCTGCTGGTGACCATCCCGCTGCACACCGGCCAGCAGTACGTGTTCGACTCGGGGCTGGGCGACGAGAGCGGCTTCATCCCGGTGGACAAGCACACGCTGCGGTCCACGGCGCACGACAACATCTTCGTGCTGGGCGACGCGAGCAACATCCCGACCTCGAAGGCCGGCGCGGTGGCCCACTTCTCCGTCGAGACGTTCATCCCGAACTTCCTCGCCGTGATCGACGGCCGGCCGATGCCGAACAAGTTCGACGGCCACGCCAACTGCTTCGTCGAGTCCGGCCGCGGCCAGGCGCTGCTGCTCGACTTCAACTACGACACCCAGCCGCTGACCGGCACCTACCCGCTGGCGGGCGTCGGGCCGCTGAAGCTGCTCGGCCGTTCCCGCATGAACCATCTGGGCAAGCTCGCCTTCGAGCAGATCTACTGGCGACTGCTGCTGCCCGGACACAAACTGCCCGTCCCGACACTGATGTCGATGGCCGGCAAGCACGAGGAGGACTGACGTGCCCACCAACACCCTCAACGACCGTACGTTCCAGGTGAACGACGAGGGCTTCCTCACCAACCGTGACGAGTGGAGCGAGGAACTGGGCGCCGACCTGGCCGCCCTGATCGGCATCGAGATGGACGAGGAGCACTGGGCCCCGATCCGCTTCATGCGCGAGGACTCCGCGAAGAACGGGCCGACCCCGACCCTGCGGCGCATGCAGACCGTCGGCGGCTTCGACATCAAGGAGCTGTACCGCCTCTACCCCGGCAAGCCGGCCAAGAAGATGGCCTGGATCGCGGGCCTGCCCAAGCCCGTCGGCTGCGTCTAGTCGGCATCACCGACGCGTCAGGAGAACAACATGACCACCACCACGGAGGCACGTACGATGCCCGCCCCGATCGCCGACGGGTTCATCATGCCGGACTTCGGCCCTCGCCAGGGCGCGCCCGCCGGCACCGGTCCGACGGGGGCCGCCGCACCCGCCGAAGCGTACGCGGGCAGCGTCCCGGCCCATGCCGGGCCGCGCAAGATCGCCTTCATCTGTTCCAAGGGCAACCTCGACATGGCCTATCCCGCGCTGATCATGGGCAACGCCGCCCTCAGCGAGGGTGCCGAGGTGCACATCTTCTTCACCTTCTGGGGTCTCGACATGATCAACCAGAAGACCAACCAGAACCTGAAGTTCACCATTTCGGGCAACACCGCCATGCACATGCCGGCGCTGGGCAACATCCGGCCCGGGCTCGAGCACTTCTCGGTGCCCCAGCAGATGGGCGGCCTGCCGGGGATGGGTGCCTTCGCCACCCGCTATTTCAAGAAGGAGATGGCTGACCTCGACATCCCCGACGTCCCGGAGTTCCTCGACCTGATGGCGGCCCAGGGCGCCCACATGTACGCCTGCCGGCTGACCTTCGACATGATGAAGCTCCTCGAGGCCGACCTGCACCCGGCCGTCGAGGGCGTCATCTCGGCCGCCGACTTCATCGTGATCAGCGAGGGGGCGCAGGTCATCTTCGTCTGAGCCCCACCATTCCCGCGGACGCTCCCGTGCTCCCGCGGATACCGCGGTGTCCGCAAGAACCGCATAGCGTCCGCGGGAACACGAGGTCCGCGGGAACACGAGAGGGTCTCCCGATGCCGCGCCGAGCCTCGGGCGAGCGCCTCACGCCGAGGCCAACCGCCGCCGACCAGCGACCTCAGACCGCGCCCGACGTACCGGAGATCACTCCGGGCGGACCGTCATCGCCAGCACGTCCAGCGCCGCGTCGAGCTGCTCCACCGTGAGCATCCCCTGCTCGACGAAGCCCTGCTCGAGCACCACCTGGCGGATCGTCTTGTTCTCCTTCAGCGAGGTCTTCGCCACCTTGGCCGCGTTCTCGTAGCCGATGTAGCGGTTCAGCGGGGTGACGATCGAGGCGGACGACTCGGCGTACGTACGACACCGGTCGACGTCGGCGACGATCCCGGCGACCGTACGATCCGCGAACAGCCACGAGACGTTGGACAGCAGCCGGATCGACTGGAGCAGGTTGTTGCCCATCATCGGGATCATCACGTTCAGCTCGAAGATGCCGGTCGTGCCGGCGAAGGCCACCGCGGCGTCGTTGCCGATCACCTGGCCGCCGACCTGGATCATCGCCTCACAGAGCACCGGGTTGACCTTGCCGGGCATGATCGAGGAGCCGGGCTGCAGGTCGGGCAGGTGGATCTCGGCGAGACCGGCGCGCGGGCCGGAGCCCATCCAGCGGATGTCATTGGCGACCTTGACCAGGGACACCGCGATGGTGCGCAGGATCCCGGAGGCCTCGACCAGGCCGTCGCGCGCGGACTGCGCCTCGAAGTGGTTGCGGGCCTCGTGCAGCGGCAGGTCGGTCTCCCGGGCCAGTTCGGCGATCACCTTCGGCGCGAAACCGGGGCGGGTGTTGATCCCGGTGCCGACCGCGGTGCCGCCGAGCGGCAGCTCGGCCACCCGGTCGAGGCAGGCCCAGATCCGTTCGATGCCCATGTTGACCTGGGCGGCGTAGCCGCCGAACTCCTGGCCGAGCGTCACCGGGGTGGCGTCCATCAGGTGCGTACGCCCCGACTTCACCACGGTGGCGAACTCCTCCGCCTTCACCGACAGCACCTGGGCCAGGTGCTGCAGCGCCGGATACAGCTGGTGCTTCAGCGCCCAGGCGACGGCCACGTGCACCGCCGACGGGAAGACGTCGTTGGACGACTGCGAGGCGTTGACGTGGTCGTTGGGGTGCACCGTACGCCCCAGCCGCCGCGACGCCAGGGTCGCCAGCACCTCGTTGGTGTTCATGTTCGAGGACGTGCCCGACCCGGTCTGGAACACGTCGACCGGGAACTCGCCGAGGTGCTCCCCGACGATGATCTCGTCGGCGGCGTCGCGGATGGCCAGGGCGATGTCGGGGTCCAGCACCCCCAGCGACCGGTTGGCGCCGGCCGCCGCCTTCTTGACCCGGGCCAGCGCGACGATCAGCGCGGGCTCGAGGGTGGTGCCCGAGATCGGGAAGTTCTCGACCGCGCGCTGGGTCTGGGCCTGGTAGAGCGCCCGGGCGGGCACCTTCACCTCGCCCATGGTGTCGTGTTCGATGCGGTAGTCATCGGTGTCACTCATGACACCAGTCTGTCCCTCCGGTCCCATCGGGGGCACCCCTGCATGTCCGTACGTCCCGGCGCGGCACCCCGGGCAGCGACCCGGAGCGGCAGCTCGGGCGGCACCCCGGGGGCGACCCGGACGTGCCCCGCCCGGGGTGCCGCGGCACCACACCCCGTACGTCCCGCCCCGCAACGGTCCGCCACCTAGACTGGGCCCCATGTCCGAGGGCACCGCCGCAATCCGTCCCGTCGTCGTGGGCTACGACTCCTCCCCGATGGCCTGCCGGGCGGTGACCTGGGCCGCCGGCACCGCCGAACGGCTGGGCCTGCCGCTGCGGGTGGTGTCCGCCCGGGAGAACGACGCGCAACCGATCCGCAGCACCGAGGCGATCGACCGCGTCCACGAGAACCACCCCGGCCTCGAGGTGACCGGCGAGGACCCGATCGGGACGGGCGCCGGCGTGATGGTGCGGGCCGGGGACGACGCGGCGATGCTCGTGATGGGCAACCGCGGCCGGGGCCGGATCACCTCCGCGCTGCTCGGCACCGTCTCGATGACCACCGCCCAGCACGCCGCCTGCCCGGTCGTCATCGTGCACGGCGACGACGTCACCGACCGGGCCCCGCGCTCGATCGTCGTCGGGGCCGACGGGTCGACGTCGAGCACCGCCGCCCTGGACCTCGCGCTCAGCCTGGTCGCCGACGGCGGCACGATCACACTGCTGCTGTGCTGGTCGACGATGCCCCGCGACTCGACCGACCCGGTCCCCGCCGTGGCGCACTCGATGCTGGAGCAGACCCTGGCGGGCCGTACGAAGCCGGGCGTCACCCTCGATCTGCAGGCGCGCCCCGGCCACCCCCGCGACGTGCTGGTGAGGGCCAGCGAGGACGCCGACCTGATGGTCGTCGGCCGCCGCGGCCAGGAGGGGTTCAAGGGTCTCAAGCTCGGCAGCGTGGCCCAGCACGCGCTGTACGGCGCGAAGTGCCCGGTCGCGGTGGTCACCGCGGCGCACTGACCCGGCCCGAGGGCCGACCGGCTAGCCGCGCAGACCGGCCTGGAAGATCCGGATCCGTGCCAGCGCCTCGGTGACCGCCGCGGCGCCGGCGGACAGCGACAGCCGGATGGTCCGGTCGCCGTACGCGGCATCGAAGTCGAGGCCGGGCGTCACCGCCACGTGCTGCTGCTCGAGCAGCGCCGCGCACCATTCCCGGGAGGTGGCGTACGGCCCGAGCACCGGGCTGATGTCGGCGTAGATGTAGAACGCGCCGTCGGGGGGCGCCACGGTGCCCCAGCCCAGGTCGGCGTCGAGCACCACCGTCCGCGCGGCGGCGACGTCGGCGACGGCCTGCTCGGCCTCGGCGTACGCGGCGGGGGTGAACGCCGCGACGGCCGCCCACTGCGCCGGCGCCGGCGCGCACAGGAACAGGTTGCCGGTGAGCCGGTCGACCGGGTCGACCAGGTCCTCGGGCAGCAACATCCAGCCGAGCCGCCAGCCGGTCATCGACCAGTACTTGGAGAACGACGAGATGACCACCGCGGACGGGTCGTACGTCCATGCGCACTCGCCGCGGCTGCCGGTGAAGCTGATCCCGTGGTAGATCTCGTCGCTGATCAGCCGGACGTCGTGCTCCCGGCACCAGGCGGCGAGGGCGGCCATCCGCTCGGCGTCGAGCATCGTCCCGGTCGGGTTGGCCGGGGAGGCGAGCACCACGCCGGCCAGCGGAGCCTGCGCGTGGGCCGCCTCGAGCAGCTCCGGGGTGGGCTGGAACCGCTCGGCGGGGCCGCACTCCAGCTCGACCACCTCGCAGCCGAGGGCCCGCAGGTCGTTGGTGTAGGCCGGGTAGGTCGGCCGACCGACCGCCACCCGGTCGCCGACGTCGAAGCACGCCAGGAAGGCCAACAGGAACGCCCCCGACGACCCGACGGTGATGCACACCCGGTCCGGGTCGACGTCGAGGCCGTACCAGTCGGCGTAGTGGCGGGCGATCGCGGCGCGCAGCGGCGCGATGCCGAACCCGGTGGTGTAACCCAGGTCGGTGCCGTCGAGCGCCACCCGGGCCAGCTCCTCCCGTACCGGGCGGGGCGCTCCCTGGAAGGGTTCCCCGACGCTCAGCAGCAGAACCTCCTGACCCGCCGCCTGCATCGTGGCAACCTTCTGTTGGATGGTCATCACCTCGAAAGCGTGGATGTCCGAGCGCCGGGAGATCTTCATGCAGCGACCCTAGCCCCGGCGACCCCGGACCCGGCTCGACCCCGGACCCGGCTTGACCCAGACTCCGGCGACCCAGACCCAGGAGGTGTGTGAGGATGCCGATCGACGAGCTGCTGTCGACGGTCGAGACCGCCGTCCGGGCGCTCTCGGGTCGGCTGCTGCTCCGGCCGAGCGACGCCCATCCCGCGCTGCTGGCGATCGCCGACGCGCTCGGGTCGCCGCCGTACGAGGTGCACGGGCCGCAGACGCGGTTCCGCTGGCAGCTCGACGGGGTGATGGTCGAGGTGGGGGTCGACCGGTTCTTCGACGAGTGGGAGGTCGGCTACCGGGCGTTCCCGTACGAACCGGACGTCAGCCGGCGCGAGCAGGAGGCGTTCGCCTCGGCCACGCCTGACCTGGCGCCGCCGTACCTGTGGTCGATCGCCCCGGTCGAGGGACCCGCCCGGTCGTGGCGCCCCGGCCCGTTCCTGCTGCCGCAGTGGAGCGACGTGGCGACCGAGCTCGGCTTCCTGCTCGCCCTGTTGCCCACGGACCTGGCCATCATCCCGCCCGCCTGGTTCGACGAACCGGTCGTCCTCGGCAGCACCCTGCACGGGCGGGCGCTCAGCGTCCGCGTCGAACCGGATCGGCTGACGATGACCGTCGAGGGCATGGAGGTCACCCTGGACGCCGACCAGGCCCGGCGCGCCGGCAAGGTGATCGGCCGGATCTGGGCCACCACGTACGAGGACCACGCCCCCGGCGACCTGACCATCGGCGTCGTCCCGACCACCCCGCCGTTCCTGCTGCTGCCGACCCCGGGAGGCGAGGCGGTGACCGGCCCGGACGGCCGGCCCGTCGCCGAGGCGGCGTTGGAACCGGCCACCGTGATCGACCTGCTGCCGTTCACCACCCCGGTCCCGCAGCGCGAGCAGCCGGCCCGCCCGGGTGGGACGTACGTCGCCGCGTACGCCTCGCCCCAGGAGGCCGCCGGGCTGATCGACGAGGTGATCCGTACCGGCATCGCGGCGTTCATCGAGCACCACGAACTGGTCGCGGCCGCCAACCGCTACGGCATCCCCGAGCTGCGGGCCGGTCCCGGCTGGCGGGTGCGGGTGCGCGGCGGGACGATCGATCTGACGGTGCTGGACGCCTGGCGGGCGCCGGCGGCGATCCGGGACTACACCCGTGACCTGCTCGGCCTGTTGGACGAGGCGTACGGCGAGCCGTGGGGCTGTGCCTGCGACTCCCGCGGGCGGCTCAACCGGATCTGGCGGATCGACGATCTGGCCGTGCGGGCCGGGTCCGCCGGGACCGCTGTGGTGATCGAGGTGACCCGTTTCGACGACCTGATGCTCTACCACTTCGGTTGACGGCCACGTCGGTCGGCCGAAGTGCCGCCACGGCGCTGACCGTCGCCGCCACCCCGTCGGCCGGCGGCGACATCGGTCGACGGCGACGTCGTCCGACCCGCCGGGATCCGGCCGGACGTTCCATTTCCGCGACTCACCGGGGGTATCGCCCCGTCCCGGGGCGCCTACTGTGAGTTCCGGAGCGTCGTCCCAGCGTTGCCGTGTCTCCTCACACGACTCGACCCGATGACACCTGTTCATCCCGTCAGTCGTCTCCTCGAGGAGGACCGTCATGTTCACGCTCGCCGACACACCGGTGAAATTCGTCTCGCTGTTGATCCTGTTCCTGTTCTGCACCGCATGGTCGATCTACGAACTCACCCGACCCCAGGACCGTACGCAGCGCGTCTCCAACTCGCTGCACCTGGTGATGTCGCTGGTGATGCTGGTGATGGTGCCGACCGTGACGTGGCGCCCGTTCGTGCACCTGGTCGGCGGCCCGGTGCTGATCGCGGTCTTCGTGCTGTCGGTGGCGTGGTTCGTCGGCCTGGCCGTCGTCCGCCGGGAGGCCCGTGGTCACTACCTCGGCCACGCCGCGATGTTCGGCGCGATGGCCTGGCACCTGACCGGCATGGTGATCAAGATGCCGCTGATGAGCGCGACCATGCAGCACGGCAGCTCCGGCACGGCCGGCTCGGGCTCGATGGGCGGGATGCCCGGCATGGGCGCCACGCCCGGGGCGGGCGGCATGTCCGGCATGGGTGGGATGAGCGGCAACGCCGGCATGAGCCCGATGGCCGCGGCCTCGCAGCCCGGCGGCTCGGTGTGGTTCGTCGCCCTGGTCGGCATCCCGTTCATGCTCTACCTGCTGATCGCCGCTATCCGCGACCTGGTCACGGCCGTACGTCCCGCCCCGGCGGAGAACGATCTCACCGCAGGGGACCGGGCAGGCCATCTCGGCGGGCATGACCACTCCGCGGCGGTCGGTGCCGGCACCGCTCCGTCCGCCGACAGCGTCCCGGCCGCCACCGGTGCCGAGCACACCACGACGCGCACCGTCGAGCAGACCCAGGAGTCGGTCGTCTGTCACGAGGTGCGCCCGGCCGGATCGAGCACGTTCCGGCTCGCCGCCCTGGCCGGCTTTGCGATGAACTTCGGCATGTTCTGGATGTCGACCGGCCTGATGACGCCGATCCTGCCCTGGATGAAGCTGCTGTCCTTCTGAACCCGGGGAAACCATCACCCCGCCGGCCGGTCCGGGCGGCGGGGTGATGGCCACCGACCCGCGCAGCATGCTGATGGGCGGGTCGGCGCCGGATCGGTGGCGGGTGGGCCGGCGGTGAGTGGGCGGGTCAGCCGGCAACCGGGGCGGCGGGTGGCTCAGAGGGCCTGCCCGATCCGCTCGGAGAACTCGACCAGCCGGTTGGAGAAGCCCCACTCGTTGTCGTACCAGCCGAGCACCTTGGCCTGGCGGCCGACGACCTCGGTCAGCGGCGCGACGAAGATCGAGGAGTGCGGGTTGCCGACGATGTCGTGCGACACCAGCGGCGCCTCGGAGTACTGCAGGACGTGGGACAGCGGGCCGTCCGCCGCGGCCTCCCGGAAGGCGGCGTTGATCTCGTCGACGCCGGCCTCCCGCTTCAGGACGACGGTCAGGTCGGTGATCGAGCCGACCGGCACCGGCACACGCAGGGCGAAGCCGGTCAGCAACCCGTCGAGCTCCGGGATGACCTTGCCGATCGCCCTGGCGGCGCCCGAGGAGGTCGGGACGGTGGACACGGCCGCGGCCCGGGCCCTTCGCAGGTCCTTGTGCGGCGCGTCGAGCAGGCGCTGGTCGCCGGTGTAGGCGTGCACGGTGGTCATCAGCCCGCTCTCGACACCGAAGGTGTCGTTGAGCACCTTGGCCAGCGGCGCCAGCGAGTTGGTCGTGCAGGAACCGTTGGAGAAGACGTCGCTGGCGGCCGGGTCGAGGGCGTCATCGTTCACGCCCAGGACGAACATCGGGACGTCGCCCTTGGCCGGGGCGGAGATGATGACCTTGCGGGCACCACCCTCCAGGTGGGCCAGCGCCTTGCCACCGTCGGTGAACCGGCCGGTGGACTCGATCACCACGTCGGCGCCGACGTCACCCCACGGGATGCCCGCCGGGTTGGCCTCGGAGAAGACGCGGACGAGACGGTCGCCGACCTGCAGGTCGCCGCCGTGGGCGGAGACGCCGTCGAGGTGGCCGCTGACGGAGTCCCATTCGAGCAGGGTGGCGAGGGTGGCGGCGTCGGTGAGGTCGTTGACGGCGACCACCTCGACGTCTGCGCTGTTGGCCAGGGCGGCGCGCAGGTAGGTGCGCCCGATCCGGCCGAATCCGTTGATACCGATGCGTACGGTCATGCCCGTACCTTTCTGTGGGATGGGGTGGAGGTCGATACCGCAGGGATGGGTGCTGCACCGGGTGCTGCGGCGCGGAGCAGGTCGACCGCGCCGGCGACGGCCTGGTCGTACGGGGCCCGGTCCTGCCGGGCGATGGCGAGGACGTAGCCACCCTGGATGGTGGCCTGCAGCAGGGAGGCGATCCGGTCGGGATCGGTGTCGGCCGGCAGTTCCCCGGCGTCGACCGCCTCACGGATGACGGTGACCAGGATGCGGTGCACCGTGTCGAAGGCGTCCGCCACGGGGGCCAGCAGCCCGGGGTCCGACGCGACCAGCGGGTCCTGCGTCATCCGGCCGACCTTGCAGCCCTTGAGCGCCTCCCGCGGTCGGGTCATGTGCTCGGCGAGCTTCTCCAGCGGGTCGCCGGGGGCACTGAGCGGATCCGCGGTGCCGGGCAACGACTCCTGACAGTTGCGCTCCAACGCAGCCAGGGCGAGGTCCCGCTTGCTCGGGAAATGGTGGTACATGCTGCCCTGGCCGACGCCGGAGCGGGCGCGGACGTCACGAGGACTCGTGGCGGCATAGCCGCGCTCCCACATCAGGTCACTCATCGCGACGATGAGTCGCTCCCGCGAATCCATGTGTCCACTGTACATACCTCTAGGTACAGAATCTCCAGGTACAGACCCTCTGGGTACAGCGCGCAGGCCCGGAGATGCCGGAGCGGCGAGGGGCCGGTCCGCGTCGGACCCGCTCCGGTCCGTGGCAGGCCTGAGTCGGGCCCGTGGCAGGCCTGAGTCCGGTCCGTGGCAGGCCTGAGTCCGGTCCGTGTCAGGCCTGTGGCAAGCCTGGGGCGGATCCGCTTCAGGCCCGGGCGGCCTGCTCCCGCAGCGACAGCACGGCGTACATCAGGGCGTGGCGCGGCGTGGGCACCCTGAGCTGGCGCCCGATCCGGACCACGGCGCCGACCTGACCGTCCAGCTCGGAGGGCCGGTCCGCCAGCAGGTCGCGCTGCAGCGAGGCGGTCGCGTCGGTCGGCTGCTGGTCGATGAAGGCGAGCGTACGGGCCACCGCATCGGGCGGCAGGGCCACACCGCGGGCCCGGCCCAGGGCCTCGACCTCGGCGATGCAGGCGGCGAGCTCGTCACGCAGCGCGGTGCGCAGCACGCCCAACGGCTGCCCGCTGAGGGCACCGAGGGCGCCGGTGGGGATGATGAACATCGCCTTGGCCCACAGGTCCACCCAGATGTCCGCCGGCTCGGGGGCCTCGATCCCCACCGCCTGGAAGGCGGCGCGAGTGGCCTCGACCAGCGGGGTCTCGACGTTGTCCCAGCCGGCGAAGGTGATCGAGCCGGGACCGCCGTGGTGGCTGATCCGGCCGGGTTCGTCGAGCTGGGTGAAGATCCGCACCACCCCGGGCGCGACGTGCTCGCGGCCGACCGTGGCGGCGACGAGGTCGGGAGCGTCGACACCGTTCTGCATGGTGATGACCAGCGTCTGTGGCCCGACCAGCGGTGGCAACTGGTGGGCAATGTCGGGCAGCTGGCCGGCCTTGACAGCGACCAGCACCACGTCGACGTGGCCGATGGTCCGGGCGTCGTCGGTCGCCTGCACCCGGTCGACCCGGGCACTGAATCCGCCGGTGATGCTCAGTCCGGTGCTGAGCAGGGCGCTCAACGTACGCCCCCGCACCACGAAGTGGACCTCGTGCCCGCCGGCCGCGAGCAGCCCCCCGAAGAACCCGCCGAGGCCGCCGGCCCCGATCACTGCGAATCGCACTGTTCCTCCTCCTGTGGTCGTCCGACCGGCCCCTCCGGCCATCTCGTCCGATTGTCCCGTCCGGTTGTCCTCTGTGGCCGTCCGGCCGGTTGTCCGATCAAGTGATTCTGCCGGATCGTCCGATTGTGTCGTCTGTCCGGGTCGCCCGCCCGGGCCGCCCGCCCGCGTCGCCCGGTCAGTTGAGTTGTTCGAACTTCCGCGCCCAGGCCGACCGGATCGGGTTGGCGTCCGCCACCAGGGCATCGAACCGGGCGTCGGCGATGTGGCCGATCTCGGTGATGGCGGTGACGAGTTCACGGGTCGGGGAGCTGGCCACCCGGTGCCAGCCGTCACCGACGAGCTGGTCACGGCTGGCCAGGTTGGCCAGGCAGACCACCCAGGGCATGCCGTGGCGCTCCCGGAAGGCCTGGCTGAGGGCGGCGATCTCCTGACGGTCCCGGTCGTCGAGGCGGTCGACGGCCAGCGATCCGGTCTCCTGCAGGGCCCGGACGTCCGCGGTGGCCTCCTCGGGGTCGGTGAGGACGAGCTCGGCGATGTCGTGGTAGCTGTCGATCAGCGCCCGCTGCTCCTCGGCGGAGGCGGACAGCACGACCTGCTGGAAGGCCTCGCGCAGCTCCTCGGTACTCTCGAACGGGCGGTCCTCCCAGGCGCGGGCGACCGGCCAGGTGACCGGGAACAGCCCGCCGAACGCCGCGACGAACTCGTCCTCGGACATCGCGTTCACCTCGTCCAGGCGGACCGGCCTGCCGTGGGCCATCGCCACGTCCGGTCCGGTGCGCCGGCCGACGTGGAAGAACAGCAGGTTGAGGATGATCGCGACGATCGAGCCGAGGGTGACGCCGGAGCCGAAGATGATCTGCAGCCAGGACGGCACCGCCTGCGCGATGGTCGGCTGCAGGGTGACCAGCATCGCCAGGCCGATCGAGGTCGACACGATCACCGCGTTGCGGTTGTCGTGCATGTCGACCTTGCCGAGCGTCTGGATGCCCACGACGGCGACGTTGGCGAACATCGCCAGGGACGCGCCGCCCAGCACCGGCGCCGGGATCGCGGCGACGATCGCGCCGGCCTTCGGCAGCAGGCCGAGGACGATCATGATGACCCCTGCCGCGGTGACGACCCAGCGCGACTTCACCCGGGTGAGCCGGACCAGGCCGACGTTCTGGGCGAAACAGGTGTACGGGAAGGAGTTGAGGACGCCACCCAGGGTGGTCGACAGGCCGTCGGCGCGCAACGCGGCGGCGATGTGCCGCGGGGTGATCCGCTTGCCGACGATCTCACCGGTGGCGAACACGTCGCCGGTGGTCTCGACCGCGGTGATCGCCATCACGATGATCATCGAGATGGCACCGGTGAGGGAGAAGGCGGGCCAGCCGAAGAAGAACGGTGCGGTGATGCCGATCGGGGCGGCGCTCGCCACCCCGGAGAAATCGGCGTGGCCCAGCGTCGCCGCGACGGCGGTGCCGATGACCAGGCCGATGAGCACCGAGATGGTGGCCATGAAGCCCTTGAAGAGCCGTTGCACCAGGACGATCACCGCGAGCGTCCCGAACGCATAGAGCAGGCCGGGACCCATCCTCGCCGGGTCGGTCTGCCCCCAGCGGACCACGTCGCCGGCGGCCACGCCGATCAGGGTGGTGCCCATCACGGTGAGCAGGGTGCCGGTGACCACCGGCGGGAAGTACTTCAGCAGCTTCGCGAAGTAGGGGGCGCCGAAGAAGGTCGCCAGCCCGGCGATGATGATCGACCCGTAGACCGCGGCCAGCCCGTGGGTGCCGCCACCGGAGGCCAGGCCGATGGCGATGATCGGCGACACCGCCGTGAAGGTCACCCCTTGCAGCAGCGGGAGACGGACGCCGATCCGTCGGCCCAGCCCGGCCGACTGGATGATCGATGCGATGCCGCAGGTGAACAGGTCGGCGTTGATCAGGTGGATGGTGTCCTGGGTCGACAGGCCGAGGCCCTGCGAGATGACCAGCGGCACGATGACCGCCCCGGCATAGAAGGCCAGGACGTGCTGGACGCCGAGGATCGTCAGCTTCGGGAGCGGAAGGACGGCGTCGACCGGGTCGACGGGCCGCACGGGGGCTGTCGTGGTTGTCACGGATCGATCCTAGGGAGCGTGCGTCGGACGGTGCCGGTCAGGTCAGGGGCAGGCCTGCCGATCGAGGTCACGCCATGACAGTGAGGCTCAGGCCCTGCCGATCGCGGTCGGGCCGGGACACCCGGAGTCAGGCCGTGACGGTCAGGGTGGAGGAGCCGTCCGGTCGCCGCCGGACGCTGATCCGCTCCGGGATGCGGTCCTTCATGTCCGCGACGTGGCTGATCACCCCGACCGTACGACCGCCTGCCCGCAGCCCGTCGAGGACCGCCATGACGTTCTCCAGGGTCGAGGGGTCGAGCGACCCGAAGCCCTCGTCGATGAAGAGGGTGTCGAGGTCCACCCCGCCGGCTTCGGCCCGGACGATGTCGGCCAGGCCGAGCGCCAGGGACAGCGAGACATAGAACGTCTCACCGCCCGACAGGGTGCCGGGCGAGCGCGGCCGGTCGGTGAGCTGGTCGAGCACCTGCAGGCCCAGGCCGAGCTTGTGGGAGCGCTGCCCCGCCTCGTCGTCGACCCGTTCCAGCAGGTAGCGCCCGTCGGACATCACCTGCAGCCGATCGTTGGCCGCGGCGACGACCTCCTCGAAACGGCGCACCAGCACCCAGGTCGCCAGTTCGGTCCGGATCAGCGACTGGGATCCCGCCTGGGCCAGGTCGGACACCCGCAGCAGCGCCCGGCCGCTGTCGGCCGCCCTGGCGTACGCCGCCATCGCTTCCTCCAGGGCGTTGCGTGCCTCGGCCACATCGGCGGCCAGGGTCGCGGCAGCGTCAGCGGCCGAGGTGGCGCTCCGGGCCGCGGCGTGGGCCTCGTCAGCCGCCGCCCTGCACTCCTCCGACCGGGGATCCTCCTCACCGGTCAGCGCGGACAGTTCGGCGAGTCCGATGTCGACTGCGTCGCGTTCCTTGTCGTACGCCCGCACCCGGCCCTGGGCCTGGGTCTCGGCGGTCCGCTCCAGTCGGGCGGCCCGGGCGGCGGCGGGATCGGCGAAGGGGGAATCGGCCAGGGCGGCGTCGAGGGCGAGGCGGACGTTGTGCTCCTCGGCGCGGGCGCGGACCACGGCCCGCGCCGCATCGGCCCGGTGACGGGCGGCCGTGGCCTGGCTGCGGAGCACGGCGACGCGGTCGGTGACCGACTCCTCCGCACCGCGCAACTCGGCGCACCGGTCGGTGTCCTGTTCGAGCCTGGCGGCATCGTGGGCGAGGTCCTGGTCGGCACGGTCCCAGGCCTGTTCGTCCCGGGTCCACGCGGCCTCCAGCCGTTGGGTGTCGGCCCGGACATCGCGCAACGCCTGTTCCCGGACGGCGATCTCGTCGTGTCGGGCGACGATCTGCCGTTGCCCCTGCTCGGCCTCGCCGAGCGCCGCGGTGGCCGCCGCGACGTCGAGTCCACCGGCCTCGGCGCGCCGGGTGGCGAGCCGCTCCTGCAACGCGGCATGGGCCCTCTGATGAGCAGAGACCGCGGCCACGGCCCGGGTCCGCTCCTCCTCCGCCGCCTCGACGTCCTCGGCCGAGACGTGCGCGGCGTCCTGCTGGGCAGGGGCGGGGTGCGTGGTCGCGCCGCAGACCTGACACGGCTCGCCGTCACGCAGCGCGGCGGCCATCTCCCCGGCCATCCCGGCGAACCGGTCGAGCCGGCGCTGCCGTGCGGTCGCGTCAGCGCGCTCCTGGGCAGCCAGCAGGCGGGCGAACGTCGCCGTCGACTGCTCGACCTCCCCGACAAGCTTCTCGGCGCCGCTCGCCGCCGCCAGAGCAGTACGGGCACGATCGGTCTCCCGCTCCGCTGCCGCGAGATCCCCGGCGTCCGCCCGCAGCGCGGACAGCCGCTGGTCCAGTGCGGCTTCCGCGGCGGGTCGGGCGTCCAGCTCGGCGCGGCGCCGGGTGAGGGCGTCCCGCTGGGTGACCAGTCGGTCGCGGCGGGTCGACAAGCCCTGCCGGCGGGCCGACAGACCGGCCTCGACGCCGACCCAGGGCTCCAGCTCCCCGACCGTCCGGGTGCTGTCGGCGTAGTGGGCGTCCTCGCGGTCGGCCAGCGCGATGAGCTGCTCGTCGGTGCCGGCCCCCGCGGTCAGCGGCAGGCCCTCCGCCTCGCCCGCGGCAAGTGCTGCCGCCAGGGCGGCGGCCGCCTTCTCCGCGGCCGGCACCAGCGGCACCACCGACGCGGCGCCGGCGTGCCGGTCGAGCCGTTCTCGCAGTGCGACGATCTCGGCGGCCCCGGCAGTCAACGAGCGGTCGCGGGCCAGCAGGTCCGTCCGCCGCCGGAGGGCCTCCGCCAGTTTCTCGGCCCGGTCGAGTGCGCGGCGCGCCGACGCCTCGACGAGCTCGGCCCCCTCGGCGACGGCTCCGGTCCGGGCCACCTCGGCGGCCAGCCGGGCCGCATCGGCCTCCAACCGCGGGACGACGGCCTCACGTCCTTCGAGCGCCGTGGTCTCCAGCGTCGCCGTGTCCGCGGTCTCGGCGCCGAGCCGGCTCCCGTAGACGGCCGCGGCCTTCCCGATCGCCGCCCGGTGGCCCTCCAGGGACTTCCGCAGAGCCTTGGCTCCGTCGATCAACCGCCGCTGCACCCGGTCGTACACCTCGGTGCCGAACACCTGCTGCAGCACGGTCCGCCGGTCATCGGGCTTCGAGCGCAGGAACGTGGCGAACTTCCCCTGCGGCAACAGCACGGTCTGGGTGAACTGGTCCTTGGTCAGCCCGGTCAGTGCCGGGATCTCAGCGCCGACCTCCTGGGTCCGGTTGGACACCAGCCGCCCCGCCTCGCCACCGCCGAGCACCTCCTCCAGCTCACCGGGGCTGAGCCGCCACAGCTTCACCTGCTGGTTCTGTGTGGTGGTGCCGGTGCCCCGCTGCTTGGGGCGCTCGTACTTCGGCTGGCGCCAGATCCGGAAGTCCCCCGCCCCGGTGGAGAACACCAGCTCGACGTACGGCTCCACCTCCGCGCCGGCGTGGGCGGAGTGCAGCCGTTCGTCGCTGGCGGCCGAGTCGGCCAGGCCGCCGTAGAGAGCAAAGGTGACCGCATCGAGCAGGGTCGACTTGCCCGAGCCGGTGGGCCCCTCGATCAGGAACAGACCACCCGCGCCCAATGCGTCCAGGTCGATCAGGCACTCGTCGGGGAACGGCCCGATGCCCCGCAGGGCCAGCCGGTGCAGCTGCATGTCAGGCCACCGCCAACGTCCGGACGGCCTCGTACGCCTCGCGCAGGACCAGTTCCTCGTCGGCGGTGGCGGCCCGACCGCCCGCGTCCGCGACGAAGTCGGTCAGCACCTCGAGCGGGTCGACCGCAGCGGTGATCCGGGACGGTCCCTCGGCGACCCGGTCGGCGGGCTGGTGGGCGAAGGTCAGCAGATGCGGGAAGCAGGCCCGGGCCCGGGCCATCATGTCGGCGGTCCGGATCGGGTCGGTGACGATCACCTCGGCCCAGGCGTCCCGGTCGGCGTCCCAGGCCGACGACTCCAGCTCGGCCAGCGTGCCGCGGACCCGGACCAGGCGGCGCGGCACGGGGGTGGGCACGGTCCGCACCACCGGCGCCGGCCCGTCGAAGTCGACGATCACACTGGACTTCACCTGGCCGGCCTCGGAGAAGGAGAACGCCAGCGGGGAGCCGGCGTAGCGCATCAGCGGGTCACGCTCCGGGTCACCGGTCCGCTGGGCCCGGTGCAAGTGCCCCAGCGCGACGTACGACGCGCCGGCCGCCCGGAACACCGCCGACGGCACCGAGCCGATCCCACCGACCCGGATGTCCCGCTCGGAGTCCGACGTCTCGCCGGTCCCGACGAACTCGTGGGCGAGCACCGTCACCGGCACCGCGGGGTCGCGCCGGGCACGGTCCTCGGCGATCCGCTCCATGGCGGCCCCGACCACCGCGGCATGGGTCCGCTCCACCCCGCCCAGCTCCTGCCGGGTGCCGTCCGGATCGAGGTAGGGCACCGGATAGACGACCAGACCGTCGTTCCCCTCGACGTCCGGCACGACGACCGGCCGGCCGACCTCGGCCACCCGGGTGCGGACGCTCAGCCGATCACGGAACATCCCCGCCCCGAAGCCCAGCCGGACGGCGGAGTCGTGGTTGCCGGAGGTGATCACCACCCGGGTGCGCGCGGTCAGCCGGCCCAGTGTCTCGCCGAGCAGCGCGACCGACTCGACCGGCGGGATGGCGCGGTCGTACACGTCACCGGCGACCAGCACGGCGTCGATCCGCTCGGCCTCGACCACCTCGACCAGGTGGTCGGCGAACGTCTCGTGGGCGGTCTGCAGGCTCTCGCCGTGCAGGGTCCGCCCCAGGTGCCAGTCAGCGGTGTGCAGGATGCGCATGTCTGAACGCTAGGACCGGCCGCTGACATTTCCCGACAGGGCGCTCCGATCGGCCCTCCGATCGGCCCGTACGGACCATCGAACGGCCACCCGTCGACGGGCCCACGGTGCGCCGATCGGACGGGACGAGCGGGTGGCGTTTCCGCTTGCTCCGTGGCCGTCCTACTCCGTGGCCGTCGCGCCCCGCAGGTAGCGGCCGAAGTGCGGCACGGTGAACTGCACCTTGCCGCGCTCACCGGAGTAGACCAGGCCCTTCTTCAGCAGCGAGTCGCGGGCCGGGGAGAGGCTCTGCGGCTTGCGGTCGAGGTGGACGGCGACCTCGGCGGTGCCCACCGGGTCCTCCCCACCGATCTCGGCCATCGCCCGCAGGTATTCCCGCTCCGCCGGGGTGGCGCGCTCGTAGCGCGACCCGAAGAAGCCGACGGCCAGCTCCGACTCGGCCTGCGGCACCGCGACCGCGACGTCATCGGCGCAGATCGGCGAGACCGTCGCCACATCCCAGACCGCCTTGCCGTACGCCTGGATGAAGTACGGATAGCCGCCGGTGGCCCGGTAGAGCGCGGCCAGCGCGGCCGGATCGTACGCGGCGCCCTCGTCGGCGGCCGGCTCGGCCAGCGCGGCATCGGCCGCCTCCCGGGACAGCCGGTCGATCCGTACGTAGCGGAACAGTCGCTCGGAGTAGGACTTCGACGCCGACAGCACGGCCGGCAGGTGCGGCAGGCCGGCGCCGACGACGATCAGCGGCAGCCCCTGCTGGCTCAGCTCGTGGCAGGCGGCGCAGATGGCCGACACGTCCGGCGGCTCGAGGTCCTGCATCTCGTCGATGTGCAGCGCGACGCCGGTGCCGAGGTCGAGGGCCAGCCCGCCGATGTCGGTGAGCACCTCGACCAGGTCGATCTCGATGTCGCCCGAGTCGGCCCGTCCCCTGGTCGCGGGCACGTTGATGCCCGGGTTCCACCGGTCCCGCAGCTTGGTGCCGGGCCGGGCGTCGGCCTCGACGAAGGACCGTACGGTGCCGAGCACGGTCCCGGACCGGGAGGGGTGACCGAGCTCGCGGACCGCCATGTGCAGGGCGGCGCCGAGCGGACGACGCAGCGACTGGCCGGGGCGGGCCTCGAACTTGCCGGTGCCCCAGCCGGCGCGCACCGCCGAGGACCGCAGGGTGTTGAGCAGCACGGTCTTGCCGACACCGCGCAGCCCGGTGAGCACCATCGAGCGTTCCGGCCGGCCCTTGGCCACCCGGGCGAGCACGACGTCGAAGGCCGCCAACTCGTCGTCCCGACCGGTCAGGGCGGGCGGTCGTTGCCCGGCCCCCGGTGCGTACGGGTTCTGGATCGGGTCCACACCGTCACTCTATGGTGCCGTCTACCGATCCCCCCAGATCACGGCAGATCTCGCTGGATAGTGTGTCGGGCCATGGAGCTCTCGCCCGTCACGCCGTCCGCACTCGCCGCCTCACTGGAGAGGTTCCGCACCGGGGTCCCGCTGGTGCACTGCCTGACGAACTCGGTGGTGACCAACTTCACCGCGAACGTCGTGCTGGCCGCCGGCGGCGCCCCCGCGATGGTCGACAACCCGCACGAGGCCGGCGAGTTCGCCGCCGTCGCGGGCGGCGTGCTGGTCAACCTCGGCACCCCGCAGGACCACACCGTGGCGGCGATGCGGCTGGCCGCGGCGTCCGCCCGGGAGCACGCCGTGCCGTGGGTGCTCGACCCGGTCGCCGCCGGTGCCATCGGGTGGCGTACGCAGGTGGCGGTCGAGCTGCTCGAGCAGCACCCGACCGTCGTACGCGGCAACGCCTCGGAGATCCTCGGCCTGCTCGGCGGCGCCGGCGGCCGGGGGGTGGAGTCCTCCCACTCCGCCGATGATGCGGTGGGCTCGGCCCGGCAGCTCGCCACGGAGCTCGGCACCGTCGTCGCGGTCAGCGGCCCGACCGACTACCTCACCGACGGCACCCGGACCGTGGCGCTGCGCAACGGGCACGAGCTGATGACGAAGGTCACCGGGGTCGGCTGCGCACTGGGGGCCCTGATGGCCGGCTTCGCCGCCACCACACCCGACCCGCTGGTGGCGGCCGCGACGGCCACCACCCTGCTCTGCTTGGCGGCCGAGGCCGCGCCGAAGAACGGCACCGGTTCGTTCGCCGTCGGCCTGCTCGACGCCCTCGGCGCGGTCACCGCCGAGCAGCTTGCCGACCGGGTCACACTGGAGGAACGATGACCACCGCCCCCGGCCCCTCCCCTGCACCCGCCGCGCCTGTGCCGACACCAGAGCCCGCGACGATGCCCGCTCGGGGCCCTGCCCCGACGTCGGCATCCGGCCACCCCGCGATATCGGCATCCGACCACCCCGCGATATCGACGTCCGACCGCCCGACTGCGGACTACCGGCTCTATCTGGTCACCGACCCCGCGATGACCGCCGCGTACGGTCTGGTGCGGACCGTCCTGGAGGCCGTCGAGGGCGGGGTCACGCTGGTGCAGTTGCGCGACACGCAGGTCGACGACGCCACCTTTGTCCGGATCGGCCGCGAGCTGCACACCGCGCTGGCCGGCCGGGTCCCGCTGATCATCAACGACCGGGTGCACCTGGTCGCGGCGATCGGTGCCGAGGGCGCCCATGTGGGCCAGGGCGACCTGCCCATCGACGAGGCGCGGGCCGCGCTCGGCCCGGACCGGCTGCTCGGCCTGTCGGTGCAGACCGTCGGGCATCTCGAGGTGGCCCGGGCCCTCGGCGAGGACCTGATCGACTACGTCGGCATCGGCCCGGTCTGGGACACCGCGACCAAGCCGGACGCCGCCGAGGCGGGTGGCCCGGAACGTACGGCGGTCGTCGCCGCGGCGAGCCCGTGGCCCAGCGTCGCCATCGGCGGGATCGGCCCGGACCGCGTGCGGGCCGTCCGGGCGACCGGCGTCGACGGGATCAGTGTCGTCTCGGCCATCTGCGGTCGGCCCTCCCCGCGGGAGGCCGCCGCGACGCTGCGGCGGGCCTGGGGGCGCTGACCCCGCCCGGAAGCGCTGCGGCCCGGCGGGTCCGGGAGCGCTGACGCCCGTACCGCGACCGGTCCGGAGCGCGTGGCAGGATCGGAACGACGCCACCGCGCCACCACCTGACCATTCCCCCACCCGGATCGGAGGCACCCGTGCCCTGGCCAGTGTCCGAACAAGTCACCGAGCAGTGGATCAACAACGCGATCGTCATCGTCGTGACCGTCCTGGTCGCTCTCCTCGTCCGGGGCCTGCTGGCCCGGGCGATCCGGCGGATCACCGGGATGATGATCAAGGACGCGAGCGGCAAGCGGCTGCGGGCCACCGAGATCCTGCGCCGGGCGGCGGACATGTCCGACGAGCGCTACGCGGCCCGGGCCAACACCACCGCCAGCCTGTTGCGCAACATCCTCGACATCGTCCTGGTGGTGATCGTGGTGATGACGGTGATGAACGTCCTCGGCGTGCCGATGGCGCCGCTGCTGGCCAGCGCCAGCATCGGTGGTGTCGCCATCGGCTTCGGCGCGCAGTCCCTGGTGAAGGACTACCTGTCCGGCATCTTCATGGTCTCCGAGGACCAGTTCGGCGTCGGGGACTGGATCCAGATCAACGACAAGATCTCCGGGCGGGTCGAGGAGGTCGGGCTGCGAGTGACCCGGCTGCGCGCGTTCTCCGGCGTCGTCTGGTACGTCCGCAACGGCGACATCACCCAGCTCGGCAACTCCTCGCAGGGCACCTCGACCGCCATCATCGACATCCCGATCGCGGTGGGTGCCGACCCCGCCCCGGCGATCGAGATCATGAAGCAGGTCCTCACCGAGATGGCCGGCCAGGAGGAGTGGCAGCAGGTGCTGATCGCTGAACCGCAGGTGCTCGGCGTGGACAGCATGAACGCCGTGCAGACGAAGTTGCGCGCCATCGCCGACACCCTGGCCAACCAGCAGTGGGGCTTCCAGCGCGAGGCGCTCAGCCGGATCCGCACCGCCCTGCACGTCGCGGGCATCGAGGATCCCGCGGTGCCGACGGCCGCCGATCAGGCCGGCGCCTGACCGAGGTCCCCGCACCGAAAGCGCCTAGCCGAAGTCCAGGTCGCACCCGTCGCAGCCGTCGCCGAGGCTGTCCAGGCCACCGGTGGAGTCGACGAAGCTGGACACCCCGTCGGTGACCGCCGACAGCCCGCCGCCGACGGCGTCCGCGATCCCGGAGAAGTCCAGATCGCTGACCAGCTCGGCGACCCCCTCGCCGAGCATGATGGCCAGCTGGGGGACGTCCAGCAGGTCGGCGAGCATCATCATGTCGATCCAGTCGAGGCCGAAGTCGAGCTGGTCGTAGCCGGCCAGCTGCGCCTTCGCCGCCACCTCGCCGAACACGCTCGCCCAGTGGTCCGCGACCCCGAAGACGATCGCGTACGGCAGGTAGCGGGAGAAGAGGTCGGCCGCCTCCTCGAATCTGATCTGGTCCGCCTCGGCGGTCCGCAGGTACTCCTCGAAGGCCAGCGCCTGGATCCGGACGGCGGTGCCCTCCGCGGTGCGTCCGGGCCGGACCCGCCCCCAGCGCGCCCAGGCCCCGGCCGACACCAGGGTGAGCAGGCCGCCGCCGACCCCGCCGACGCCGCCGATGACCGCCATCACCACGGCGCCACCGAGCGCCAGGCCCCACAGCCCGGCCCCGCTGAGCCCGTTCCTGGCGCGCGGGTGGCGGCGGTACCAGCCACGGTGCACGACCTCGGAGTAGAGCGCCTGCACCGCCTCGCGCATCACCTGCCCGAAATCGCCGGTCAGTTGCGAGATGCGCACCGTCGGGCCGTGCGCGAACATGCCGTTGAGCAGGTGCGCCTCCATCACCGACAGCTCATCGCCGACGGGCGGGTCCTGGGCGGTGATCTCCCAGTCCGGCTTCTCCGTGCCGCCCCGGCGATCCGCCGGATGGGTCGGCCCCCGCCCGCCCGGGCGGTCGACCGCCGGCTCACCCGCGGGCTCGACCGCGGTGATCTTCACGTACCCGCGCACGGCGAGGTCGACGATGGTGGCGGTGACGTCACGGCTCTCGGCGACGCCGTCGTAGACCGTGCCGACCAGGCCGGGGCGCAGCCCCTTGGGCGGGGTGAACTGCACGGCGAGCGCCTTGGTGTACTCGCTGTCCGGCACCCGGCGGGTCAGGGCCGGCTGGCCCGGCGCGGGCAACTGACCCGGGATGACCCCGTCATAGATCTCGTCGAGGCCGCCGCGGCGGGACCGGACGATCGCCAGGACGGTGACGGCCGTCACCACGAGACCGACGACCAGCATGAGCACGGAGACGGGAGTCACGCCCCCAGCGTACGGAGGGGTCAATCACGCTCCGGCTTCGGTCACGCCCTGGGTGCAGCCACGCTCGGGGTCACGCACGCTCGGCCGTACGGTTCCGCGGCGCTGGGATGCCCCGTTGTGACCGGGGAGCCGGGTGACCGACACGACACGTCACATCTGTGACCGACAAATCATCACGGCACATCATGTGACCGGTAAAACCAGCAGTAGTCGACCACACGGGGCGGTCGACCACTGGGTTTGTCGCACCGCTGGCGTACGGGGGGGATGATGTCAGCGAGCGACGATCTGGAGGGCGCATGTCTGCGCACCTGCAGAAAGGGTAGCCGAAAGGCTACCCCGAGTCCACGGATTCACAGGGTCCCCTCAGTCGTGAACACGGTGTCACGACCCGGCCCGCCACCGGGGCGACGTGGGTGGCGACGGCACTCTTCCCCCGGGACAGCGACGGCACCCGCACCCGCGGACCCGGACACGGCGACAGCCCGCCGGGCGGACCCGACGGGCTGTCACGAAGAGCTCGGATAGTCACCGATCCGGACGACCGATCAGTGGTCGATCGCACCACCGGCACCCGCACCGGTGAGCGAGCGGACCTCCATCTCGATGGCCTTGTCCTCGTTGTGTTCGTCCGAGGTGATCGTGCCGAGCCAGCCGAGGATGAAGCCGATCGGGACCGAGACCAGGGCCGGGTTGTCCAGCGGGAACCAGGCGAAGTTGGCGTGCGGGAACATCGCGTCCTTGGCGCCCGAGACCGCCGGGGAGAAGATGATCAGCACCATCGCCGAGATCAGGCCGCCGTAGATGCTCCACAGCGCACCGCGGGTGTTGAACCGCTTCCAGTAGAGCGTGTAGAGGATCGACGGCAGGTTCGCCGAGGCGGCGAGCGCGAAGGCCAGCGACACCAGGAAGGCGATGTTCTGCCCGTTCGCGACGACACCACCGACGATCGAGATCAGGCCGATGACGATCGAGGAGATCCGGGCGACGCGCAGCTCCTGGCGGGGCTCCGCCGTGCCCTTCTTGATCACCGAGTTGTAGATGTCATGGGCGAACGACGCCGACGCGGTGATGGTCAGGCCGGCGACGACCGCGAGGATCGTCGCGAACGCCACACCGGAGATCAGCGCCATCAGGATGGTGCCGCCCAGCTCGTACGCCAGGGCCGGAGCGGCCGCATTGGCGCCGCCCGGCATCGCCTTGATCTTCTCCGCGCCGACCAGCCAGGCGGCGCCGAAGCCGAGGATCATGGTGAGCAGGTAGAACAGGCCGATCAGGCCGATGGCCCAGGTCACCGAGCGGCGCGCCTCCTTGGCGGTCGGCACGGTGTAGAAGCGCATCAGCACGTGCGGCAGGCCGGACGCCCCGAGCACCAGGGCGATCGAGAGCGAGATGAAGCCCAGCTTGTTCGTGCCGTACTTGCCCATCGGTTGCAACAGATGGTCGCCGGTGCCCGGCTTGACCGTGTTGACGTGGTCGATCGCCTGCTGGATCAGCGTCGACAGGTTGAACCCGACCCGCGCCATCACCCACACCGACATCACGATCACACCGATGATCAGCAGGATCGCCTTGATCATCTGCACCCAGGTGGTGCCCTTCATGCCACCGATCAGGACGTAGGCCACCATCAGCAGTCCGACGATCACGATGACGATGTTCTGGCCGGCCTTGCTCGAGATGCCGAGGAGCAGGGCCACCAGGCCGCCGGCCCCGGCCATCTGGGCGAGCAGGTAGAAGAAGGAGACGAGCAGGGTCGAGATGGCTGCGGCCATCCGGACCGGACGGTCCTGGACCCGGAAGGAGATGACGTCGGCCATCGTGTAGCGGCCGGTGTTGCGCAGCGGCTCGGCGACGAGCAGCAGGGCGACCAGCCAGGCGACGAAGAAGCCCACGGAGTAGAGCAGGCCGTCGTAGCCGTAGAAGGCGACCGACCCTACGATGCCGAGGAAGGAGGCGGCGGACAGGTAGTCGCCGGCGATGGCGAAGCCGTTCTGGCGCCCGGAGAAGGTGGCACCGCCGGTGTAGAAGTCACTGGACTTCTTCATCCCGCCGCGGGTCACCATGACCACCACGGTCATGGTGATGACGACGAAGCCGATGAAGATGCCGATGTTGACGGCCGGATTGCCCAGCGTGGCGAGAGGGAGCATCAGTGGGCCCCTTCCTGGTCGGACTCGAGGTCGGTCTTCAGCTGCGCGGACAGCGGGTCGAGGGACCGGTTCGCATGCCGGATGTACAGCCACGTGATGAGGAACGTGGTGACGAACTGGAGGAAGGAGATCAGCAGACCGATGGTGATGTTGCCGGCGATACGGGTGCTCATCCAGCCGACCGCGTACACGGACAGCAGGACGTAGATGAAGTACCAGACGAGGAAGGCGACAGTCATCGGGAACGCGAAGCTGCGGAATCTCTTCCGCAGCTCGACGAACTCAGCCGACTTCTCTACCTCTCTGTAGCGGGTGGGGCTGGGCATGGAATCGCTCCTGGGGTGAAACGGCTCACAGGGGCGTGAGATCAGCGTCACCCTAACCATTCCCCGGTGCACCCGTAAGAGGAAAGCCTGGCCCAGATGGGCACCTTCGGTAACAGTTCAATAACTTAGGGCAGCCTGAGACTGTTTCCTCCGCCGGTTCCATGTAACCTACGTCACACTCCGTCGCAGGGTGGGATCGCCACGGCCCCGGGCATCCGGTCCGCCCGACCCACGGGGTCCGCCTGCCCGCCGGACGTACGGGTGCCCTCGTCCTGATCCGGGCGAGGGCACCTGCGTGTCGGCCGGCCGAGGGAGCTAGCTGATCTGCGCGATCACCGATCCCTGCGCCACCTCGTCCCCCTCGGCGGCGAGCAGGGCGATGGTCCCGCCGGCGGGAGCCATCACCTCGGCGTCGACCTTGTCCATCTGCACCTCGGCGATGAGTTGTCCCTCGGCGACCTGCTCGCCCTCGGCGGCGTACCAGGTGGCGACGACGCCGGTGGCGCCACTGTCCTCGGCATTCATCTCGGGGAAGACCACCTCGGTCACTGCAGCACCTCCCGGATCGCGGCCTCGATCTGCTCCTGGCGCGGCAGCACCGCGTACTCCAGGACATGGCTGTACGGGATCGGGATGTCCGGCACGGCGAGCCGCTTCGGCGCCGCCTTCAGCAGGGTCGGGTCGGCCTCGACCACCGAGGCGACGACCTCGCCGGAGACCCCGTACGACAGGTAGTCCTCGTCGACGACGACCAGCCGGCCGGTCTTCGCGACCGAGGTGATGATCGCCTCCCGGTCGAGCGGGACGACGGAGCGCAGGTCGATGACCTCGACGCCGATCCCCTCGGCCGCCAGCTTCTCGGCGACGTCGAGGGCGTGGTGCACCGACAGCGACAGGGTCACCACGGTGACGTCGGCGCCCTCGTGGGCCACGGCGGCCTTGCCGATCGGCACCACGTAGTCGCCCTCGGGGACGACGTCGATGGACCGCTTGTTCCTGGCCATCCAGGCCAGGCCCATCACGCCCTTGTGGAACATGTAGACGACCGGTCCGTCGTCGCGGATGGCGGCGGTCATCAGTCCCTTGGCGTCGGCGGGGTTGGACGGCACGACGATCTTCATCCCGGGCAGGTGGCCGAAGGTCCCCCACAGGCACTGGCTGTGCTGGGCGCCGTCGGAGTAGCCGCCGCCGACCGCGGTGGTGAGGACCATCGGGACCTTGACGTTGCCGCCGGACTCGAAGTGGATCTTGGCCATGTGGTTGTAGATCTGGTCGAGGCAGACCCCCATGAAGTCGGCGAACATCAGTTCGACGATCGGGCGCATGCCCTCGACGGCGGCGCCGATGCCGAGCCCGATGAAGGCGGTCTCCGAGATCGGGGTGTCGATGATCCGGGTGGGGCCGAACTCGTCGAGCAGGCCGACGGTGGAGCTGAAGATGCCGCCGTAGCTGCCGACGTCCTCACCGAGGTAGATCACCTCGGGATCGGCGCGCATCTCCTGGGCGATGGCCTCGGTCATCGCCTTGGCGGTGTTCAGGCGGCGTACGGGGGTGGCGGGAGCGGTACTGGTCATGTCAGGCCTCCTCGGCGAACGCGTACATGAGGACCTCGGCCGGGTCGGGCAGCGGGCTCTCCTTGGCGAAACGGATCGCGGCCTCGACCCGCTCGGTGGCCTCGGCGCCGACCCGCTCGATCGTGGCCGGGTCGAGGATCCCGGCCTCCTGGAGCCGTCGGGCGTACGCCGGGATCGGGTCGTGGTCGGCCACTTCGGCGAGTTCGGGGCGGTAGCCCTGCGCGTCGCCCTCGAAGTGGCCGAGCAGGCGCAGGGTGGAGACCTCGAGCAGGGTCGGGCCCTGACCGGCGCGGGCCCGGGCTACTGCCTCCCCGGCGGCGGCGTAGACGGCGTCCACGTCGTTGTCCTCGACCCGGACCCCCGGGATGTCGTACGCGGCGGCGCGGACGGCGTTCGAGGCGACAGCGGTCGAGGCGCTGCGCGGCACGGAGATGCCCCAGGCGTTGTCCTCGATGACGAAGACGACCGGCAGCTTCCACAGCGCGGCGAGGTTGAGCGACTCGTGGAAGGCGCCCTGGTTGGCGGCGCCCTCACCGGTGACCGCGACGGCGACGTTGCCGGTGCCGCGGGTCCTGAAGGCGTACGCCTGGCCGAGGGCCGGCGGGTACCCCTCGGCGACGATGCCGGAGCAGGAGAGGTGGGTGGTCGGGTCGAACAGATGCATGTGGCCGCCGCGGCCGCGGCCGAGCCCGGTTTCGCGGCCGAAGATCTCGGCGGTCATCCGGTCCAGGTCGACGCCGTGGGCGATGGCGAAGTGGTGCGGGCGGTGGGTGGCGGTGATGGCGTCGTCGGTGGTCAGGTGGGCGCAGACGCCGGCGGCGACGGGCTCCTGGCCGGCGGACAGGTGCATCTCGCCGGGCACCAGTCCCTTGCCGATGTCGAAGCCGGGGCCCTTGTCGGCGTGGTACTCGCGCTGGATGGCGAGCTCAAAGGTGCGGGCGAGCACCATCGTGGAGTAGAGATCGAGCCTGACGCCGGCATCGGGTGCCGGCGCCGGTCCGCGGACGTTATCGGTCATCATTGACCTCCGGTCGGGACAGGGTTCCTTTCATCATCACCACGCAGGCCCGCACCTGTCAGCCGATCCGCCGGCCCAGCGCCGTCAGACCGCGGCGCGTCGGGGCCCGGCGGTGCGGATCCGGATGCCGCCCTCGAGGACCTCCTGCATGAGGGAGACGGTCTCGGGCAGCAGGTCGATGCCGAGGGTGTGCGCCTGCTTGTTCAGGGTGAAGACCAGCCGCTCGACCTCGCGGGTGTTGCCCGACCGGTGCTCGGCGACCAGCAGCCGCCGCAGCAGCAGTTCGTCCGCCGGTGCCGCGACCAGTCCGCGGCCGATCGCCCACTTGGCGAGGTCGAGGTCCTGCTCGTCGAGGGCCCGGGCGGCGAGCTCGTCGGCGACATCACGGATGGCGCAGGCGGACTCGATCCGCAGCTCCTCGGCCCAGGTCCAGTCACCGGGCGGGGCGTCGGCCAGTGGGGCGCCGCGGACCAGGTCGAGGATGGCGGCGAGGGTGGCGCTGCTGGTCTGCGCGATGCCACGTCCGAGCAGCACCTGCACCTCCTGCCAGTCGGACCTGACGGCGGGATCCAGCCGGATCCGGCCCGAGTAGGCCTCGGGCAGATAGGGCCGGCCGTCGGCGGAGGTGCCGAGCCAGCCGCGCAGCCGGCTCATGTTGGACCGCCGGGTGCTCTCGGCCACCAGCAGGGCCCGGGCCATCTCCACCGAGGTGGCGTTCGGGTGTTCGAGCAGCCAGGCGCAGTACTCCAGGCACTGCCGGGGGGCGCGGCTGGGCGGGGTGCCCCGGGCACCCTCCAGCCCGATCGGGCCCAGCAGCAGGAGCCTCGGGTCATCTGACATCGGGGGCTCCTCCTCGACGAGGGTCTGCGCGGTGGTGACCAGTGTGGCGAAGGACGGGGTCGCGGTCGGGGTTACGGTCACCATGGCGCCGGGGGGCTCCCCCGCCCAGGGGGCCGGGACCAGGGCCTCCGGGGAGGTGTTGCGGTGCAGTTCGACCACCTCGTCCCGGGTCCGTCGCGCGACCCGTTGCGGGGTGAGGTCGATCCCTGCCGGCTCGAACCGTGCCCGCAGGGGGGATTCGTCGACGAGCAGCGTCGCCTCGCCACCCGGATGCTCGGAGACCAGCACGATCGGTCCCCGATGCGTACGGGTGAAGCGGTCGCCGAGGCGGCGGCGCTGGGCCGGGGTGATGTCCGCCAGCAGGACCACGACCTGCGGTGCCCAGGCCTCGGCGAAGTCGGGATCGAGCCGCAGCACCGCGATGGGGGCGTCCGCCACGGCGACCAGGGATTGCTGGGTGGCGACGGTGGCCTCCCAGGCCGTGATGATGTCGTCGAGGTCGTCGACATGGCGGACGTGCTCGACGCCACTGGTGTCGACCAGTCCACCGTCGTCCCCGACGACCACGACCCGCGCAGCACCGGCCCAGGAGCTGGTGACCAGATCCAGGACGTAGGAGGTGAGGATCTCCCCGGCGCGTTCGGCGGTGTCGGCATGGACACTGAGACGGCCCCACCGCTCGAGGTCGACCAGATGGGTGTCGTCGTCCTCGCCGGTCCCCAGGGACACCAGGGTCGGCCACGGACGCAGCAGCTCATCCCCGGACGATCCGGCCCGGTCCGCCACGACCTCGGCGCGCGGGACCACCCACGACGACCCGGTGTCGACGAACGGCGCCGGGGCCGCGGCTGCCCACCTGTCGTCCGCACCGTCATCGTGATGCCGGTCCCAGGCGAACTCGAGGTCGGTGTCACCGACCCGGAGCCAGTCGAGCGCAGCCAGTCGTCCGGTGCGCAGAGCATGGCGGGCGACCATGTGCACCGCCCACTCGACCACCTCGATCTCGTCAGGTACGTCGGTGGCCAGCAGGGCGTTGCGCAGGCGCTCGGCGCCCTCACCGGGACGTTGCGGGACCCGGCCCACCGGCCGCTGGACGAGCTGGAGGTGCCGACGGCCGGCCAGGCCGGCGACGATCCCGGTGGCGGCCAGCGTCCCGATGCCGCCCAACGCCAGGCTCCGCTCCCGGTCAGGGTCGATCATCGCCTCCGCCGGGGCCGGCCCGGTCTGCGGCGTCGCCTCGACGGGAGCGGGGTCGGTCTGCAGTGCCGGCTCGGTCTGCGGCGCCGCCTCGACGGGAGCGGGGCCGGTCTGCAGTGCCGGCTCAGTCCGCGGCGCCGACTCGACAGAGGCGGGCGCCGATTCGGACGCCGTGGGAAGACCGCCCGGGACCGACTCCGCCGACCCGCTGTCGGGGGCCACCCCCTCCCGTGGCCCCATCCCGGCAGCGTCCGCTGGCAGGGGAAGGGCGAGGACCCAGCCCGCCTCCAAGTGGTCGGGGTCGTGGCGCAACAGTCGCGGATTGAGGTCACGGATCCGGCGCCATTCCAGACCGTCGCCGAGGTAGGTCTCCGCGAGGGTCCACAGGTCGTCGCCGCGCTGCACCCGGTACTCGAACGTCTCGGGTCGGGCCGGCGCCCGCTCGCCGGTACCGACCTGCTCCTCGTGCAGCCCAGTGGCCTCGTGCTCGGCAGCCTCCGTTGCGGCGGGCAGGGCCGGGCCGGTGGGTTGGGTCGGCGCCGCGTACGCCACGGCGACCGCGGGTGCCGGGCCCTCGACGCCTCCGGACACTCCGGGCGGGCCGTCGCGCTGGCCGGTGCCGAGCATCATCAGGACGGCGAGCAGCAGGGTCCCGGAGGCCAGCTGCATCCAGCGCAGCCCGGGGAGACGTACGACACGGCCACCCACGGCCCCGACGACCTCCGCGGCCACGGACAGGGTGAACAGCAGCCACACCAGCCAGCCCAGGCCGGTCAGCAGCCACAGCAGGACCCGGCCGTCGTCAGGCACCAGCAGCAGCTGCTCGAGGCCGAGCTCGGCGGGTGCCGGGTAGCGGCCCCAGGAGACCAGCAGCCAGGGGACCACCAGCACCGACCCCAGCAACACGGCCAGGGCCAGCAGTCCTCGTACGGTCCTCATCATCGCCCCCGGTACCTGTCGACGACACTGGCGGCGCTCCCCCGCAGGGTCAGCTCACCCGGCAGCCCCGGCACGACCAGGTCCCCGAGCGCGACGGTGCAGGCGACGGTGGCCCGGACGGTGCCCGGTGTGCCGGGCGGGCGATGCAGAGCAGCCACGTCGACGCTCACCGACGAGCTGCGACAGGGCAGATCAGCAAGGTTGGCCCGGCCCGCTTCCTCGGCGGCCCGGGCGGACATGCGGGCATCGGAGCGGACGGTGGCGGTGCGTACGGCCCGATGGGCAGCCTCCTCGACGGTGGCCCGGGCCGTCCAGATCCGGGCTCCGCCCACCACCAGACCGGTGAGCATCATCAGGGCCGGCACGAGCAGCGCCATCTCGACGGCGACCGCACCGCGGTCCGTCACGCGGGGTCGTCTCATCGGGCCACCTCCCGGGGTGCGGACGCGGTGACCTCGAGCCGCGACAGGCCCAGGTCGATGACCAGCGGAGCGGTCCCCCGCACCACGACGTCGACCTGCCGGGGGCCGCGCCGGGCACTGACGGTGACGGCTTCGACACCACCAGCCGCCGCGACGCGCAGGGCGGCTGATTCGGCCGACGCGACGCTCGCCGATTCGACACTGAGCATGTCGACCGCGGTGGCGGCCGCCGCCCCGAGGGTGAGCCGGGCATGCCACCACACCCCCAGCTGGACGGTCCCGAGCACGACCAGCATCACGACCGGCCACAGCAGCGCCCACTGGAGACTCTCGGTGTATCCACGCTGGTCGGCGGACCTCAGGTGGGCATGTGACCCTGGACGTACGCGGTGACCGCGGTGATCACGACCGTGGCGACCGCGACCGCCCCGGCCAGCAGAATCGCGTTCTCGGTGCTCTGCGACAGTCCACGCTCGTCGCGGACGCGCGGGCCGTCGGTCAGCCGGACGAGGATGGTCGCCAGTGCGGTGAGGACTTTCATCGGGGTTCCTTTCGGGTCGGTCGACCAGTTCGGGTCGGTCGATCATGGGGCACCTCCGTCGCCGGTCAGGCGGAGCAACGGCGGCACGAGGAAGACGAGCGCGAAGACCATCGAGGGCACGACCATGAACACGGTCATCTGTTCGGAAACCTTCGTCGCAGCGATCTTCTGGGAGCTGAGATGGGCATCTCGCAGTTCCCGGACCCGGGCACGCAGCGCCCCGGTGAGTGAGGCACCCGACTCCTCCATCTGCATCACGTCGGCGATGTCGGCGAGTTCGGGCAGATCGAGGTGGGCCCCGAGTGCCCGGAGGTGGGCGTACGGCGGGCGCTGCTCGAGGCGGGCCCGGTCCAGGGCGGCCCGGATCTGGACGAAGAGCGGCGCGTCGGACACCGCGGCAGCGGCCGCGAGGGACTGGGTCGCCGATCGGTTGGCCAGTCGTTCGAGGGTGACCAGGTCGAAAAAGGTGAACAGTGCCTCCGCCAGGTCCTGGCGGGCGGCGGGTGCCCGGCGGCGCAGCGTCAGGTCGGGCAGGAACCAGCCCACGACGGCGCCCGCCGCCGCGACCCCGATCGGCACCAGCGGGGTCCAGCCGGCGAGGAACCCGACACAGCCTGCGACGACCCCGGGTGTCACCGCGCCGATCAGGGCGTACGCCACCTTCTCCGCCATGAACTCGGCCACCGGCACACCACGCGCATCCAGGGCACGCCGCTGCGCGGCGGACAGCGGGGTCAGCGGGTGGGCCGCCAGCCAGCGCCCCAGTCGGTCGAGCCGGGACCCGCGGTCAGCCCCGGCGACGACACCCGCCCCGGAGGTGGGGCCCACGCCGGTGGGGTCCGTCCCGGCCGCGGCCGGGCCGGTGTCGAGCAGGGCGAGCCCGGCCTTCAGCGACGGGATCGGCGGGCGCAGGCCGCGGGCCACGACGACGGCACCCAGCCCGACACAGGCGCCGAGCACCGCGACGATCAGGATCCAGGCGGGGGCGGTCATGACAGTGCCCCGGTGAGGATCCGTTGCCGCGCCCGCGGCCGGGTCAAGCGACGCATCATCGCCAGTGAACCGAGGTAGGCGGCGACCAGACCGAGCAACAGCAGCTGGCCCACCGGGGTGGCGTACGGGGCGAAGAAGTCACGCCCGAAGAGCAGGGCGATCGCCAGCATGCCGAGGGTGATGGCGGTGACCTGGCGGACGACGATGCGCGGTTTGGCGCGTTCCGCCTCGATCTCGCGCAGCGCGGCGAGCGTCTGCTGGATCGACGCGGAGAGCGCCTCCAGCGTCGCGGTCGCCCCGGTGCCGCCGCGGTGGGCCGCCAGGCCGAGAGCGGCCAGCACGGCGTCGGCCTCGGGCACGGCCAAGCCGTCGGACATCTCGCGCAGGGCGTCGCGGACGGTCCAGCGCTGGTCGAGCCGGCGGACGACCTGTTCGATGTGCGGAGCGAGCAGCGCGGGCCCGGTCCGCCGCGACATCCGGATGGCATCGCCGATGGACCGACCGGTCGGCAGCGTCGCGACCAGGCTGTGCACCCAACGGTCGAGGGCGCTGAGCTGCTCGATCGTCGGGGCCGGCGGATCGGCGAGCAGGTACGGCAGCGCGATCACGGCGAGCGGGACGATCGCCAGCCAGACCACCCAACCGGTCAGGGCGTACGCCACCACTCCCCCGAGGAGCGCGGCCAGCCACCGGGCGTCGCGGCGCCGTCCGGCAGCCCCGACCGGACGGCGGGTCACGGCGGCCCAACACTGTCGCAGGCCTCGCCGCGGCCCGGCAGCCCGGATCTCGGTTTCCGCCTCGCGCGGCACCGCACCGGCCACGACGAGCAGCGCCCCGACCGCGAGGAGGGCGCCGAGCAGCGCCACCACCGCGGTCATCGGGCACCCGGCCAGGCCGAGCGGTAGCGCTCGAGCTCCGCACTGAGCATCGGCTCGGGGTCGAAGACCGCCCCCGTCACCGCCGTGGGCAGCGCGTTGTAGAGCAAGTGGGTCACCGGACGGCCGTTCTCGAGGGCCCCGGTGACCTGCCGGACCTCGCTGACCAGGCGGCGGCGTACACCGCCGCGCCAGGTGTCGTCGACCAGCCGGACGTGGACGAAGAGGTCGATGTTGTGCGCGATCTGCCGGTAGGCCTCGTCGACGGTGAGCACCCCGCCCTGCGCCACCCGGGCGGCGAGCCGGTCCATCGTCGAGGACGCCGAGTGGGAGTGGGTCGTGCTCAACGTGCCTGCTCCGGACTGCATCGCCTCGAACATCGCCCCTGCCTCCGCGCCGCGGACCTCGCCGACGATGATCCGGGAGAGGTTCTGCCGTAGAGCCTCGGGGACCAGATCGGCCACCGTCACCTCGCCCAGCCGGCGCCCACCGATCACCTCGCCCTGACCGATCCGGGCCTGCAGGGCGACCATGTTGCGCCGGTGCGCCAGCAGGTGCGTGAGCAGTTCGTAGTCGGTCTCGATCGTGCCGAACCGTTCATTGGCCGGGATCGCCGCGATCAGGGCCCGCAGCAGGGTCGTCTTGCCGGCGCCCTGGTCGCCCGAGATGACCACGGATCGTCGCCCCATCACCGCTGCGTGCAGGTAGCGGGCGAGGTCCTCCGGCAGCATCCCACCGGCCACCAGGTCGGGCAGGGCGACGTCGGTGAGCAGGTGCTGGCGGATGGTGATCGAGGGGCGGAAGGACAGCCCGAAGCCGATGGCGTGCAGGCGGAAGCGGTCACCGAGGGCCAGGGTCATGCTCGGGTGGGCGTCGTCGAACGGTCGGCTGGGGCGGGCCTGCTCCCCGAGGAACCGGATCGCCTCGACGAGTTCGTCGTCGGAGTCCGCGACCGACGGGTGGTCCTCCCGGTGACCGTCGCCGTACTGGATGACGACGGAATCGCAGCCGTGGATCTCGATGTTCTCGGCCGTCGGGATCTCGAACAGTGGCTGGAGACGGCCGTAGCCGAACACCGCACTGGACACCGCCCGGACGTACGCCTCCTCGTCGTCGAGGTCCCACAGGGCCGTACCGGAGGCCTGGAGCTGCTCGGCGTGGGCGCGGACGATCTGCCGGATGACCGCGCGTCCCATCAGCCGCCGGTCGGTGTCGGGCATCGTCCGGCCGTACTGGTCCTGGTGGTGCTGGGCGCGGTCGCTGATCTCGGCGGCGGCCTGCCGGCGCAGCGTGACGACCGCCCCCCAGTCGACCCCGCCGACATCGGGCAGCCCACGCCTGCCCGGGCTCGGCGGGTACGAGGTGTGGGTGGCGCCGAGCGCAGGAATGCCGGTGGTGGACGGGAGACCGGTGGCGGACGGGTCACCGATCCCGAACGGGAGGCCGGACGTTGCCGCCGGGGTCGGCTCCGCGTACCGTGCAGCGTTGCCGCGGTCGACGATGCCGTCCCGGTCGCCCACGCTGCCGCGGTCGACGACATCGACGACCGCGCGACGACCCAGCAGGGGGACCTGGTCCAGTGGGACGTGGTCGGTCATGCCGGCACCTCCTCGGGCTCCCGGAGCACGGTGAACTCGCGGAGGGCCTCGAGCAGCGGGGATCGCTCCCAGCGGCGCGGCGGCGGTGCGCCGTCGGAGAACACCGCGGCGTGGTCGGGCAGGTACGGCAGCACCAGGTCCACCGGCCAGCCGAACTGTGTCATCACTTCGCGCCGGTCGTACGGCATGCCCTCGCCGACCAGGACGAGGGCCGCACGAGTGGCCCGCAACGACCTCTCCAGCACGTCGTCCAGTGCCTCGCAGACGGGTCGGGCGGCGGCCAGGTGGCGCAGGCTGGTCCGGGTCACGACGAGGACCTGGTCGGCGACGCGCAGCAGGGGTTCGACCGGACGGATCGAGGCGAGCCGTCCGCCGTCGAGGACGACCTCGGTGCCGGCGTCGGCCGTCCGGCGCAGGAGATCGGCCAGGGCCGGCCAACTCGGCTCGAACAGGTCGACCGCCGCCAGGCGTCCGAGGCCCGGCAGGAACCGCCGGGTCCCCTCCTCGTCCAGGGGAACGGTGGCGGTGGCGAGGTCGAAGGGGGCACCCATCCGCCGGCGCCGGGCGTACTCCTCCAGGCCGGTCCCCGCAGCGACGGCGCCCCGCAGGTAGCCGGCGAGCGGGGCCTGGGCGGCGTCCCGGGCGGCGTCGACGAGCAGCGCCGGCCCGGGTAGCTGGAGGGTGAGACCGATCGCGGTGGTCGTGGCTCCCGGCGATCCGGCCGGTCCGAGGATGAGTCGTACGGCCATCTCAGGACCCCTGCACCAGGATGATCCGGTCGGCAGCGGCGAGCCGGGCGATCTCCTCGGCGTCGCGCCGGGCGACCGACACGTCGATGAGTCGGGCGACCTGGTCGTAGCTGGTCCCGACCGGGCGGTGGATCTCCGCCCGGAAGGCGCGGTTGGTCCCCGCCCCCGACGCGGCCCGGTCGGCGGCCGCCTCGACGAGCAGGACGGACGTGCCGGGCTCCAGCGGGATCTGCGGAGCCCGGCCCTCCTCGAGCCGCAGCCCGACCACCGCCTTGCCGGCGGGGAGCTCCTCGGGACCGACGGCGGCGCTGGTGAGCAGACCGCCCTCGGCGAGGTCGATCCGGGCGGGGCGGCCGACGACGGTGCCGATGGCGTCCGAGGGAAGTGCGTCCAGCCCGTCGAGCCGCCCGACCGTGATCGGCGTGAGGTCCTGGGCCCTGACGATCTCTCCGCGGTAGACGGTCCGGTTCAGCCGCAGGACCGAGATGGTGTCGGCGACCCGGGTCCACAGCACCACCGAACCGAGCGCCCCGATCACCATCGCCAGCACGCCTGCGAGGATCCACCGGGGGCGGCGACGGCGCATGGCCGCCAGCGGCCGGCCGGCGGAGATCCCTCTCGAACGCTCGGCATCAGCCCCCGAGGCGGCCTTGGTGGCCCCCGGGGCGAGCCTGGTGGGCTCCGCCATCGGGACGGCCGTCGTGGGGTCGGCGGGGGGCGAGGCAGTCGCGGCCGACGGGGTCGGCGCGGACGGGATGGTGGTCCTGACGGGCAGCATCATCACTCCAGGGCATCGTCGGCTCGGGCGTTGCCCATGAGACTAGGAGCCCGGGTGTCACCGGAGGGGTCGGAGGCCGCCGGGGGCACGGGACGTATCGGAGAGTGGAACACGCGTCCATACTTCCCGGCCGGTGTTGTCCGAGGTGTTGTCCGCAACACCCCTAGTGTTGGCCGGTTTGGACCGGGAACAGGCAGGGTCCGATCAGGCCGCCCGTCGGTGTGGGGATCGTTACACGGCCCCGAGGGGTATCCAAAAGGTGAGCACAGGGTAGGCTTACAGCAGTCTCGTAGCGAGATCACAGAATCCCCAGGGGCCGTCAGGTGTCGTACCGGCGGCCCCTGGTGTATGTTCCGGGCCCGGTCGGTCGGGGACGCGCCGGGTGCCGCGGGCGGAGACCTCGAACGTCTGTCCCCGAGGACCAACCGATGACCGGCCGAGGACCAACCGAGGACCGAGGACCCTACAGGCTCTCGGCGGCCCACTCCCGCAGGCGACGGGCGGCCTCCTCCTCGCCGAGCGGACCGTTGTCGATGCGCAGCTCCAGGAGGAACTTGTACGCCCGGCCGACCACCGGGCCGGCCGGCACGTCGAGGATCGCCATGATCTGGTCGCCGTTCAGGTCCGGGCGCATCGCGTCCAGCTCCTCCTGCTGCTCCAGCTCGCCGATCCGGTCCTCGAGGTGGTCGTACGCGGCGCGCAGCCCGGCCGCCCGCTTGCGGTTGCGCGTCGTGCAGTCGGCCCGGGTGAGGATGTGCAGCCGCTCCAGCTGGTCCCCGGCGTCGCGGACGTAGCGGCGCACCGCCGAGTCGGTCCAGCCGCCCTCGCCGTACCCGTGGAAGCGCAGGTGCAGCTCGATCAGCGTGCAGATCTCCTTGACCTCGTCGCTGCTGAAGTGCAGGGCCTTGAGCCGTTTGCGGGCCATCTTCGCGCCGACCACGTCGTGGTGGTGGAAGGACACCTTGCCGCCGTCCTCGAACCGCCGGGTCGCCGGCTTGCCGATGTCGTGCAGCAGCGCCGCCATCCGCAGCACCAGGTCCGGCGCATGGCCGCGGGCCTGCTCCAGGGCGATCGCCTGGTCGAGCACGGTCAGCGAGTGCTCGTAGACGTCCTTGTGCCGGTGGTGTTCGTCGACCTCCAGCTGCAGCGCCGGCAGTTCGGGCAGCACCCGGGCGGCCAGCCCGGTCGCCACGAAGACGTTCAGCCCGTTGCGCGGGTGCGGGGTGAGCAGCAGCTTGCTGAGCTCGTCACGCACCCGCTCGGCGGAGATGATGTCCAGTCGGTCGGCCATCTCCCGCATCGCCGTGATCACCTCGCGGGTCGGCACGAAACCGAGCTGGGAGGTGAACCGGGCCGCCCGCATCATCCGCAGCGGATCATCGGAGAACGACTGCTCCGGCGTCCCGGGCGTACGGATCACCTCCGCGGCCAGATCGGCCAGCCCGCCGAACGGATCGACGAACTTCCGGGTCCGGACGTCGACCGCCATCGCGTTCACGGTGAAGTCACGCCGGCCCAGGTCCCCCTCGAGGGTGTCGCCGAAGACCACCTCCGGCTTGCGCGAGTCGCTGCGGTAGGTGTCGGCCCGGTACGTGGTGATCTCGACCACCCAGCCGCCCTCGACGTTGCACCCGATCGTGCCGAACGCCTTGCCGATGTCCCACACGTGGCGCGACACCTTCTTCAGCAGCCGCTCGATCTCATCGGGCCGGGCCGAGGTGGTGAAGTCCAGGTCGTGGCCCAGCCGACCCATCAGGGCGTCACGTACGGATCCGCCGACCAGATAGAGCTGGTGACCCGCCAAGGCGAAGACATCGCCGAGCCGGTCGATGACGGGGGCGATCCGCATCAACTCGGTCACTGCGTTGTCCTGGGCTTGGGTCAGGGAAGGCACGCTGACCGAGTCTACCCGGGGTCGCCCGTACGATGGCGGAGTGAGCCCCTGCCCGCTGCCGTCCCGGCGCCGCCCCCTCGGCAGCCGGTTCCTCGGCGCGCCCGGCGGCGGGCTACCCGGCTCATCCGGCCGCGGGCTACCCGGCTCATCCAGCCAGGACCGTCGCGCCCTGACCGGCCCTCGGCGCCCGGTCACGACCGGCCGCCGGCTGCTGGTGCTGCCCGCCGTGCTCACCGCGCTGCTACTGGCGATGCTGACGGTCCTCACCGGGGCGGCCACCCCGGCGCATGCGGAGGACCGGGTGCGGATCGACCTGACCGCGATCACCCCCAAGGTGACCAAGGCCACCGACGTCGTCACGGTCAGCGGCACGGTGACGAACACCAGCGCCACCACCCTGTCGGGCGTGCAGGCCTACCTGTGGCGCGACCAACTGGTCCGCACCACCGCGACCGACCTCGACACCGCGGACGGCCCGGTCGGCGCCCGCTACCTCGGTAAGTACGTGATCCTCGGCACCGACACCACCGGCACCCTGACACCCGGCCAGCAGAGCGGCTTCACCCTCACCGCCCCACTCTCCGAGCTCGGCATCCCGGCCCGGGACGGCGTGACGATGATCGGCGTCCAGGTCCGCGGGTCGGACGGCTCGGGCAACGCCACCCTCGGCCGGGCCCGGTCCTGGCTGACCCAGGACTTCGGCACCCGGGCCCTCACCCCGCGTGTCGCCTCGGTCGTGGTGCTCGCCTCGGCGCCCTCGCGGGTGGCGGCCGGGACGTTCTCCGATGACCACCTGGCCCGGGAGATCGCCCCCGGCGGCCGCCTCGACGTACTGCTCCGCAGCGCCGCGGCGAACAACCGGACCCACCTCATCGACCCCGCGCTGATCGTCTCCGTGGAGGAGATGGCCAAGGGCTACAAGCTCACCGACGGCAGTGACGGCACCGGCCAGGCCGACGCGAAGAACTGGCTGCAGGCCTTCGACGCACTCACCACGCCCGGCTACCGGCTGCCGTACGCCACCGTCGACGTCGACCTGATGGCCGGCATCGACCAGATCGGGATGGTCCGCTCCGCCCTCGACGCCACCACCCTGCCGGCCGACGTCGCGGGGCTGCCCCCCGCGGTGCTGCCGGCCGGCGGCCAGCTCACCCGACGCGGCCTGGCCGCTCTGGCCCCCACCGACGGCCCCGCCGCCTCACCCACTCCCTCGGCCTCCGCCGGCGCCACCCCCGCCACCGTGCCGACCTCGACCACCCCTCCGGTGGTGCTCGCCGCCCAGCCGACCGACGGCGCCGACATCGCCCACGGCGCCACCCCGCCGGCCCACTGGACCACCTCCGAGGGCCCTGCGGTGGTGACGTACGACTCCCGCTCGCTCACCCCGGGGCCGGACGCGGCCGGCACCGACGCCCAGCGGCGCGCGGCGCTGACGGCCATCGGCTACCTCGATGCCCTGGACAACCGGCCGGCCCAGGTGCGGCTGATCACCGACACCGACACCGCGCATGCCGACGACCTCGACGCCACCGCCCGCACCTCACTGTCCTGGCTGGTCGACGGCAGCGCCGCGGCGATCACCGACGCGGTGCTGCACGCCCCGCCCGCCGACGACGACCGGACCCGCGACGTCCGCCGGCTGGCCACCGCCACCACCGGGCTCTCCAGCCTGTTCACCGACCCGGCCGTCGCCGCGGACACCACTTGGCGGGCCGTCGCCGCGGTCGCCAGCACCCAGTGGGCGCCGACCTCGGTGTCCGCCGGCCCGGGCACCACCACCGACGCGTACGCCACCTATCGGGACCTCCAGAAGGAGCGGATCAACCGGATCACCGACGGCGACGCGGTGGCGATCAGCGCCCGCCCGGTGCTGCTCACCGCCCGCCAGGACACCCAGTTCCCCGTCACCATCACCAACAACCTCGACGTGCCGGTGTCGGTCCGGCTGGAGTTCGAATCGGAGAACGCCGAGCGCCTGCACGTGCCACCGGTCGACGTCCGCACCATCGGGGCGGGCGAGGCGATCGGGGTGGTCGCCGTGCCGAGGGTGGCGGCGAACGGCAGCTACACCGTCGTGGCCCGGCTCACCACGCCCGAAGGGACCGCCATCGGCGTCCCCGTGGACATCGACGTACAGGCCACACAGGCCGGAAGGGTCGGATGGATACTGATGATCGTGTCGGGACTCGTCGTGATCGGCACCACGGTGTTCCGGATCAAGCAGGTCCGGGCCGAACGGAGCCCCCGGTGAGCCGGACCCGTTCGATGATGTCCACGACCGTTCTGATGGCCGGGGGCACCTTCGCCTCCCGGGTCCTCGGGTTCGTCCGGGCCGCCCTGATCGCGGTCGTCCTCGGCAACGGCACCCGTCCGGCCGAGGCGTTCAACCTCGCCAACACCATCCCCAACAGCCTCTACATCCTGCTCGCCGGCGGCGTGATGAACGCGGTCCTGGTGCCGCAGATCGTCCGGGCGATGGACGAGGACGAGGACGGCGGCGCGGCCTACACCAACCGGATCATGACGGCGTTCCTCGCCGCGCTGGGTGTGACGACGGCACTGGTCACCGTCGCCGCGCCGTGGATCATGACGCTCTACACGGCGGAGGGCTGGCGCGAGCCGGCGATGGCGCCGTACTGGAGCAACATGGTCGCGCTGGCCTACCTGTGCCTGCCGGAGATCTTCTTCTACGGCGCCACGGTGCTCGTCGGCCAGGTGCTCAACGCCCGGCAGGTCTACATCCCCTACATGTGGGCGCCGATCGCCAACAACGTCATCTCGATCGCCGTCTTCGGCCTCTACCTCGGCCTGTGGGGCACCTCCCACGGGGCGCCGTTCAGCTGGCCGCAGGTGCTGCTGCTGGGCCTGGGCTCGACCCTCGGGATCGCCGCCCAGTTCTTCATCCTGGTGCCGTTCCTCACCCGGGCCGGCTTCCGCTACCGGCCCCGCTGGGACCTGCGGGGCACCGGGCTGGGCCACACCTTCCGGCTGGCGCAGTGGACGCTCTACTTCGTGCTGGTCAACCAGCTGGCGATCTTCGTCGTCAACCGGCTCGGGTCGACCGCCGTGCTCGGCGCCAGCGGCGAGGGGGCGGGCATCACCGCCTACCAGACGGCCTCGCTGATCTGGATCGTCCCGCACTCGCTGATCACCCTGTCGCTGGCCACCCAGATGATGACCAGCAGCTCCCGGCTGGCCGCCGAGGGCGACCTGCGGGGTGTCGCGGCCGAGTCCGACCGGACGATGCGCAGCGCACTGGCCGTCATCGTGCCGAGCGCGATCGCGCTGTTCGCCCTCGCCTTCCCGATCAGCCAGCTGATGTTCGGCAACGGCGCCGGGGCCCGGGACGCCGACTTCATCGGCCGGACGCTGCTGGTGATGGCTCTCGGCCTGGTGCCGTACAGCCTGCACTACCTGGTGATCCGGTCCTTCTACGCCCTCGAGGACACCCGTACGCCCTTCCTGGTGCAGAGCACCATCGTGGCCAGCAACATCATCCTGGCGATCGTCCTGGTCGTCCCGTGGCACGCGCCCGGCTGGGTCGCGGCCGGCCTGGGCGGGGCGTACGCGCTGGCGTACGTGGTGGGGCTCGGCATCGCCGTCCCGCTGCTGCGCCGCCGGCTGCCGGACTTCCGGTTCGCGCCGATCATCCGCCACATCGTCCGGCTCACCGTGGCCACCGCCCCCGGCGCACTGCTGGCCTGGCTGATCGTCCGGTTCACCGGGGGCCACGGCCAGCTGCTGCTGCTCCTTTCCGTCGCGGTCGGTGGGGCGGGCGCCGTCGCGACTTTCGTGGTGCTGGCACGTAGGCTGCAGATCGAGGAGGTCGAGGAGGTGCTCACCGCCCTGCGACGCAGGGGCGGATCCGGCACCCCGCCGACCGGCCTCCCACGGCAGCAGGAGGAGGGGGCCGTGCCGCAGGACCCGAGGACCGAGGCCGCCGGGCCGGGCGACACGCACGCCCCGGGCCACACGGATTCCCCCGGCCACGCTGACTCCCCCGGCCACGGGGACGCCTTCGGCAGCGACGAGTACACCCGGCCGATCGGGGCGCCCGGCTACCAGGCCGGCCGGCTGCTCGGCGGCCGGTTCCGCCTCGAGGACCCGCTCGACGGGCGCCGCCAGGACCTGTGGCGGGCCACCGACCTCAGCCTGAAGCGCTGGGTCGTCTGCCAGTTCTTCCCCGCCGGTGACCCGCGCAGCCCGCTGCTGCTGGCCGCCGCCAAGCGCGCCGCCCAGGTCACCGACGCCCGGTTCGTCCGCATCCTCGACTTCTCCGACGACGGCGACGAGCCGTACGTGGTGCGTGAGTACGCCCCCGGCCAGACCCTCACCAAGCTGCTGGCCCGCGGGCCGTTGTCCGGCACCGAGTCGGCCTGGCTGGTCCGCGAGATCGCCGACGCGATGTCGACCGTGCATGCCCAGCGCCGCTACCACCAGCGACTCGACCCGGACGCGGTGATGGTCACCGACACCGGCAACGTGAAGATCCTCGGCTTCCAGATCGACGAGGCGCTGCTGCCCGGCGAGGAGCCCGAGCCGAGGGTGCAGGGCGCCGAACGCACCGACGTCCTCGCCCTCGGTCGACTGCTCTACACCTGCCTCACCGGCCTGTGGCCCGGCGGGACGGTGCCCGGGCTGCCGCCCGCCCCCACCCGGGGCGGCATGTGGCCCTCACCGCGGCGGGTCCGCACCGACGTGCCGCCCGCCCTGGACCGGATCTGCGCGCAGGTGATCGGCGGCGTCAGCCCGATGATGGAGAACGCCACCGGCCGGCCCGGCATCACCACCGCCACCGGCCTGGTGGCGGCACTGTCGACCGTGCTCGGGGTCACCGACGCCTCGTACCGGCTGGAGCAGCGGGTCCGAACCGCCCAGGGCACCCTGTCACTGGACGCCACCCGCGAGCAGCCGGCCGTCCCCGCCGCGCCGGTGCCACCGCAGACCGCGGCCGTGCCCCCGCAGCCCAGCGAGCGCCCGCTCCGCATCGTGCCCCGCAGCACACCCCGGCGTGGCTGGGTGATCGCCCTGCTCGTGCTGGTCGCGATGGCCGTCGTCGTCGGGCTGATCGGGGTGGCGATCAACGCCGGCCGGGCCGGGCACTCGGGCACCGGGCCGGCCGGGGTCACCAGCGGCACCGCCAGCTCGTCCGGCTCCGCCGACACCGGCCCCTGGAAGATCACCGGGGTGGCCACCTTCGACCCCTCGGCCGACGGCGGCAACAACGAGGAGAACGACCGGACCGCCCCGTACGCGACCGACGGCAACCCGACCACGATGTGGCAGACGATGTCGTACGTCGGCGACGCCCGCTTCGGCAAGCTCAAGCCCGGCGCCGGCCTGGTGCTCGACCTGGGCCGCCCCCGCGACGTCCGCACCGTGACCCTGCAGCTCTACGGGACCGGGACCGATCTCGAGGTGCGGGTCCCGAAGGACACCGCCGCCACCTCGGCGCCGATGGACTCGGAGAAGTCCTGGCGGGCGGTGGCCCGGGCCACCGGTGCCGCCGGGACGGTGGACCTGACCGCGGACAGCCCGGTCACCACCCGCTACGTGTTGGTCTACCTGACGTCGCTGCCCTCCGACGGGAACGGCCAGTTCCGGGGCGGGATCTACGAGGTGCAGGTGACGCCATGACGCGGTCGCCCGAGCCGCCCACCGACGAGGAGCTGCTGGCCGCCCACGTCACGGGCGCCCCGGAGGCCTTCGCGGTGCTCGTCGGGCGCCACCAGGACCGCCTCTGGTCGGTGGCGCTGCGGACCCTCGGCGACCCGGAGGACGCCGCGGACGCCCTGCAGGACGCCTACCTGCGGGCCTTCCGCCGGGCCCACACGTTCCGCGGCGACGCCCGCGTCGCGACCTGGCTGCACCGGATCGTGATCAACTCCTGCCTGGACCGGATCCGCTACCTGAAGCGACGTCCGACCGCCCCGCTCGACCCCGAGCGGGTGGCCGCCCGGCCGGGCGGGGACGACCCGCCCGAGGCGCTGGTCGACGCGGTCACCGAGGCGCTCGGTCGGATCACCCCGGACCAGCGCGCGGCGCTGATCCTGGTGGACATGGAGGGGTTCACCGTCGAGGAGGCAGCCGCCATGCTCGGCTGCGCCCCCGGGACGATCAAGTCCCGGTGCTCGCGCGGCCGGGCACGATTGGCCGCGCTGTTGCACGACTTCCCGACCCCGGGATGAGCCAGAATAGGACGAGTCAGTCACTGGGCTGTGAGGCGTACGGGGGTACATCACACCGGACAACAACGTGTGCTTCGAGGATCAGGAGGCGTGGTGATCGACGACCCGCAGGAGCAGGCCGGGAGCCCACTCGACGCGAGCGACCAGAGCTGGGGGGATCCCCTGGCCGAGCAGCTGGGCGAGCTGCTCCGCCGGACAACCGTCCCCGCGATGCCGGACCTCGTCCGGACCCGGCTGGACACGGCCATCCGCCAGGCCCAGGCCGAGCGCGAGGCCGGTGACCTGGCCCAGGCACACCACGAGGCCCTGGTGGCCGCGGCGAAGCGTACGGCCCTGGGCAGCTTCGGCCCCAACCCGATCCACCCCCGGACGACGTTCCGGGGCCGGTGGTCGCGCGCACGTACGATCGGGGCATGACGACCCCACCGCTGTGCGTCCTCGACCTCGTCCCCGTCTCGGCCGGATCCGATGTCAGGGCGGCCCTGGAGGCCACCTACGCGGCCGTCCGGCTGGCCGAGGAGAGCGGCTACCGCCGGTACTGGTTCGCCGAGCACCACAACTCACCGACCTTCGCCAGCTCCGCGACCGGCCTGCTGATCGAGCACGCACTGGCGATGACCAGCACCCTGCGGGTCGGTTCGGGCGGCGTGATGTTGCCGAACCACGCGCCGCTGACGGTCGCCGAGCAGTTCGGCACCCTGGTCCAGCTGCACGGTGACCGGGTCGACCTCGGCCTCGGCCGGGCCCCCGGCACCGATCCGATGACCGCCCGGCTGCTGCGCCGCGGCGCCTCCGACGCCCAGTCCTTCGCCGACCAGATCTACGAGCTGCAGTCCTGGTTCCGGTCCGGCGACTCACCGCGCGGGGTGTCCTCGATCGTCGCCGCCGGCACCGAGGTGCCGATCTGGGTGCTCGGCTCCACCACCAACGGCGCCTCGATCGCGGGCCAGCTGGGGCTGCCGTTCGCCGTCGCGTCGCACTTCGCCCCCGACGAGCTGTACGAGGCGCTGTCGGTCTACCGGCACTCCTTCTCCACCGAGTCGCCGACGGCGCGGCTGGCGGCCCCGTACGCCATGGTCGGGGTGTCGGTGCTGGTCGCGGACACCGATGCGGAGGCGGAGTACCAGTACTCCACCCACCTGCAGATGTCGATCGGCAACGCCACCGGGGCCCGCCGGCCGCTGCAGCCCCCGCGCACCGACCTGCCGCACGACGAGGGCTGGCGGGCCGCCCAGGGCATGCTGGCCTGCCGGGCGGTGGGCTCCCCCGCCACGGTGCGCCGGCAGCTGGACGAGCTGGTGGCGGCGACCGGTGCGGACGAGCTCATCGTGGTGACGTACGCCCACGATCCGCAGGTCCGGCTGCGCAGCCTTCAGTTGTTGGCGGAGGTGTGGAAGTAGGGGTCCTGCACCTCGTGCAGGGCCGCCGCGCTGGCCGAGAACCGGGCCTGTTCGTCCTCGCTGAGCGGGATCTGGATGACCCGCTCGACACCGCCGCGGCAGAGCACCGCCGGAGTGCCCAGGTAGACGTCGTGCTGGCCGTACTCGCCGTTCAGCAGTGTCGACACCGGCAGCGCGACCCGCTGGTCCTCCAGGATCGCGCGGGTGATCCGGGCCAGCGCCATCCCGATGCCGAACGACGTCGAGCCCTTCGCGGCGATGATCCGTTCGGCCGAGGTGACGGTCACCTGGAACGCCTCCTCGATCTCCAGCCGGCGCTCCGGGTGGCGGGCCAGCTCCTCGGCGATCGGCACCCCGGCGATGGTCGCGCTGGACAGCGCGGGCAGCTCTGAGTCGCCGTGCTCCCCCACCACGTTCGCGTGCACGCTCATCGGCGCGACGTCGTACAGCATGCCGAGCAGGTAACGGAACCGGGCCGAGTCGAGCGTGGTGCCGGAGCCGAGGACCTGACTGCTGGGCAGGCCCGAGACCTTCCAGGCCGCGTAGGACAGGATGTCGACCGGGTTGGTGGCCATCAGGATGACCCCGTGGAAGCCGTTGTCGATGGCCTGGCGGATGATCCCACCGGTGATCCTCAGGTTCTTGTCGACCAGGTCGAGCCGGGTCTCGCCGGGCTTCTGGGCAGCGCCGGCGGTGACCACCAGCAGCGCCGCGTCGGCCGAGTCGGCCTCGTACGAGCCGAACCGGACGTTGGTGGGCGAGGGGGCCCAGACGACGCCGTGGTTGAGGTCCTCGACCTCGCCGCGCGCCTTGGTCTCGTTCAGGTCGATGATCGCGAGATCGTGGGTGATGCCCTGGTTGACCAGCGCGTACGCGTACGCGGCGCCGACGTCACCGGCGCCGACAAGCAGAATCCTGTTACCAACGGTGGGAGCCATGCTTCTATTGAAACATTGGTATGACCATTATGTGAGCGTGGGGTCGCCCACCACGCGGTAGCTCGCCGCCCGCCGCCGCAGCAGCGCGGCGTGGTCGGGATCGGTCACCGCGTCGGCGAGGGCGGTCAGCAGCTCCGGGTCGAACGGGGCGACGGTGACCAGCGCCGCGAGCAGGGAGGCGGCCTCGGTCCGCCACCCTGCTGCGACCAGCGCGCGGGCCCGGGCGGCCTCGGCGGCCAGGGTCGGCGGTGCGGCCCCGCCGAGGTCGGTGCGCAGCGCGAGCAGACGGCGACGGACCGCCGGGTCCGGGGTGGCCTCCAGCTCCCGGCTGGTCCGCGCCCAGGTGTCCGGGTCGGTGAGGGTGAAGCGGTCGAAGACCCAGCGGCCGACCGCGTCGATCGGCGCGACGGCGGGCGGCAGCGCGGCCAGTTGCTCGGGATCGGGCTGATCCCAGCGCAGGAAGGCCCCCATGTCCTCGTCGACCAACCAGGCCAGCCGGGCGGCCACCCGGGCCTCGAAGCCCTGCTGTGAGCCGATCAGGTCGGCGGCCCGCCACCAGCCCAGCCGGCCCGCGACCGGGTCGACGCCGTCGCCGAACACCCGCGCGGTCATCGCATGCGCGGTGGCCGGCGCCAGGGCGGCCCGGATCACCGCCGGCACCGGGACGCTGCGCCGGTCGAGGTCCATCCACATCATGTAGAACTGGTCGTGCCCGACCGGACGCTCCTCCGGCGGCATCATCGCGTACGCGCGCAGCTGCAGCAGCACGGGCCCGACGCTCTTCTTCACCAGCTGAGTGTGCTGCTCGTCGACGGCGAGACGTACGACATCGTAGGTCATGGCCACATTCTGCCCCTCGGCGTGCCGGCGGCGGCCCGGACCACGATCTTCTTTTGTATTGACAAATACTATTTTGTATTGACAAACTTCACCTGTGGAGATCGACGACGACCGCCTCTATCCGGGCCGCGTGTTCATCGAGAACACCCTCGAGGCCGCAGACACCAAGGTGCACATGTCGAGCCGGATCACGGTGCGCTACCTCCAGCGCGCAGCGATGGCCGGCTTCCTCATCGGCCTGTTCTATGTCGCCTACCACGCGACCGCGGCGACCTTCGCCGCCGTGCAGGTGGGCGGCGTCAGCCTCGTCGGCTTCGGGAAGATGCTCGGCTCGTTCATCTTCGGCTGGGCGCTGGTGTTCATCTTCTTCACCAGGTCGGAGCTGCTCACCTCCAACATGATGGTGGTCAGCATCGCGCACTACCACCGCCGGACGACGACCCGGCGGGCCCTGCGGGTGCTGGCGACCTGCTTCCTCGGCAACGCGCTGGGCGGCCTGGTCCTCGCCCTCCTGCTGAAGTGCTCGACACTGGTCTCCGGGGCGGTCGCCACCCAGATGGCGCATGCCGTCGAGGTGAAGCTCGGCTATCTGGACACCGCCGCCGGGGTCGGGGACCTGTTCGTCCGGGCGATCCTGTGCAACCTGGTGATCAACGTCGCGATGCTGCTGGTCTACAACGGCTTCGTCAAGGACTCCATCACGATGACCCTGACGATGGTCGCCGCGGTGTTCGTCTTCGCCTTCCTCGGCCTGGAACACTCCGTGGCGAACACCGTCTTCTTCCTGATCGTCGGGCTCAGCCAGGGCATCGACGTGGCCCGGGCCGCCGGCAACGTCGCGATCGCGCTGGTCGGCAACTTCATCGGCGGCGGCATCCTGATCGGCTACTACTACGCGTACGTGAACAACCAGCGGCCGAGGAGCGCCTCGGTCGACCCGGGGTCGACCGGTATCGGGCCGGTCCCGGCGGAGTCGGTTCCCGCGCAGTCGATTCCCGCGCAGTCGATCCTTGCAGAGTCCGTCCCGGCGCAGTCGGTCCCCGTCGAAGAGGTCACCCGGACCTGACGGCAGCGGGCCTCGCGACCCTCCGCACGGGCTGTCCGCACGGGCTGTCCCCGCACCGATCGCCGCTATCGTGGCGGCGTGGCCGCCGGCACCGGCGCCGCGGCACCGGGAGGAGACGCGATGGGCGGGATCGAGATCCTGGGAATGCCATTGGGTGTCCTGGCGCTGATCGCGCTGGCCGGCGTCGGCACCGGCATCGTCGGCTACCTCACCGGGCTGGCCTCCCTGGTCAGCTACCCCGTGCTACTGGCAGCGGGTCTGTCGCCGGTCGCGGCGAACGTCTCCAACACCCTGGGGCTGGTCGGCGTCGGGGTCGGCTCGACCGCCCGGGCGATGCGTACGGTCACCGGCGGCCGCCGCCGGACCCTGGCTGCGCAGCTGGTCGTGGCCGCCGTCGGCGGCGGCCTGGGGGCGACGGTGCTGCTGGTCGCCGGGGAGTCGAGCTTCACGGCGATCGTGCCCTGGTTGATCGTGCTCGCCTCGGTCCTGTTGCTGCTCAGCCCACGGATCAGCCGGCTGCGGGGGGATGCCCCCAACCCTGTCGTCTACTGGATCGGGCTGTTCCTGGTCAGCTGCTACGGCGGCTACTTCGGGGCCGGCGCGGGCGTGATGTACCTCGCCCTCACCCTGATCGCGAGCACCGAGCTGTTCACCCGGTCGATGGTGATGAAGAGCCTGCTGCTCGGGGTGAGCAACCTCGTCGCCTCCCTCATCTTCATCGGCTTCGGACCGGTGAACTGGGCGGCGGCGATCGCGCTCGGCCTGGGGTGCGTGGTCGGCGGCAACTTCGGCCCGGTGATCCAGCGGCTGATCCCCGAGCCGGTGCTGCGGGCGGTCGTCGCGGGAGCCGGGTTCATCCTGGCCGCCTGGCTCTGGCTGCGCTGACCGCCCTCGGGTGAACACCCTCGGTCGCGTAGTGATCCGGGACGTCACGCCATCATCCCACGGTGACACACGACCGGAGCACAGAGCACCGGACCGGCTCGCCACGTCACCGCACGGCGACCGAAGCCGCCGATAGCCTGTCCGTGTGGTCGAGAAGGTGTCGAAGGGCGACGTCATCGCGTTCCGCCTGCGCGCCCACCACCTTCTCGAACGGTCGGACGCGGACGGACTGCTCGACGTGACCGGCCGGTGCGGCATTCAGAACAGCCCGCCCGGTTCGGCGCTGCTCGCACTACACGCCAGGGTGCGCGACATCACCCGGCAGCGAGTGGACGAGGCGGTCGCCGACGACAGGAGCCTGGTGCAGACCTGGTGCATGCGCGGTGCACCGTTCTACGTCCCGACCGCGGACGCCCCCGTGTTCACCACCGGAGTACTCCCGCCCACCGAGGCCACGATGCGGCACTTCCTCCTCGGAGCGGGACCGGCGGTGGACAGACTCGGCATGAGCCTGACCGAGGCGGTCGCACTGACCGAGGCCGAGATCGGCGATGTCCTGTCCGGGCGCGGGCTCGCCATCGACGAACTCGGCACGGAGCTCGCTGGGCGGATCGCCCGCAGGTTGCCGCTGGAGCAACGCGACATCTGGGAGGAAGAAGGTCCGTACGCCCCGGGGCAGCCGCTCGGCGAGGCCGTCGTTCATTTCTGCGTCCGCATCCTCACCCTGCGACGCGTCGTCTGCTTCGCCCCGCGCACCCGGAACAGGGCCCCGTTCGTCCTGGCCACCGAGTGGCTCGGCCAGCCGATCCCGGACACCGACCCGGAGACGGCGCGCACGGAACTGCTCCGCCGCTACCTGCACTGCTACGGGCCTTCGACCCGCGCCGATTTCGCCGCCTGGCTGGGAATCCGGGCCGGCGACACCGATCCCTGGTGGCGTCTGCTCGCCGACGGGCTGACCCAGGTCGAGTTCGGCGGCACCGCGTGGATCCTCACCGAAGACCTCGACGCGCTGCGGTCGGGCGCGACACCGCAGGGCGTACGCCTGCTCCCACCCCACGACCCCTATGTCCAGGCCCGCGACCGCGAGATGATCGTCGAGAAGAAGCACCACCGAGACGTCTGGCGAACAATCGGTGATCCCGGGACGATCCTGGCTGACGGCGCCATCATCGGCACCTGGCGTCCGCGCAGGACCGGCCGGACGCTGACCATCACAGTCAGGACGTTCGGAGCCCTGTCGAGCCGACACCGGACGGCGTTGCAGGACGAGGCCGAACAGATCGCGCCCCTGCGAGACGCCTCGGCCGCGGTCGTGGAGTTCGACACCTACTGACAACGGCCTCAACGATCCGAATCAGCGAACCGGGGATGTCGACCGTCTGGACAACGATCTTCTGGTGGGCCTAGCTGGACTTGAACCAGCGACCTCTGTCTTATCAGGACAGCGCTCTAACCACCTGAGCTATAGGCCCGTACGGCGCTCAACTGCTTGCCGCGCCGAGGACAAACACTAGCGCATCCCTTCATGGCAGGCAAAATCGGGGATGCGGCAGGGCTCAGTCCTCGGCGAGGGTCACCTCGAGGCCGCCGATGAGGCGACAGGCGGTGTTGTAGAGGAACGCCAGCAGCGTCGACATGGCGGTCAGGATGACCACGTTGAGCACCGACAGCAGGATCGTCAGGCCCATCGTCTTGGACAGCCCGAAGTAGTCCTGGATCCGGAACTGCTGGGTCTCCCCCGGTGACAGCAGCAGCGCGCCGACCTGCTCGTTGATCAGGGTGAACACCCCCGAGACCGACAGCACCAGCCAGGTGATCAGCACCAGGATCAGCGCTGCGATGCCGAAGGCGATGGAGAAGACGAACGACGTCTTCATCACCGACCAGGGGTCGACGTGGCTGAGCCGCAGGGTGGCCTTCCGGGTCCGCTGCGGCGCCGGGCCGTCACCCTCCTGACCCGGGCGGCGCAGCGCGGCCGGGGTCTCGGGCACTCCGGCAGGGCCGTAGAACTCCTCGGTGGACCGCAGGACGGTCTCGTCGACGTCGCCGTCCGGTCGGGCGTCACTCACTGGTGGTCTCCTCGGTCGTGTCCGTGTCGTCGGTCGGGTCGATGTCGTCGGTCAGGTCCGGGGCCTCGGTCAGCTCGGTGTCCTCGGCTGTCGCGGTGTCCACACCCTCGGGCGCCTCGCCCTCGGCATCCTCGTCGTCCTCCGAGCTCTCCGGGTTGAGCGCGATGATCGACACCGCGTCGTTGGCGGAGACCTTGACGAACTTCACCCCCATAGTGTCACGCGAGGTGACAGCCACCTCCTGGACCGCGCTCCGTGTCACCTGGCCCGAGGTCTTGATGGCGATCACCTCATCGCCCTCCTGGACCATCAGACCGCCGACCAGGCCGCCGCGCTCCGAGTTCAGCTTCATCGCCTTGATGCCGAGCCCGCCCCGGCCCTGCAGCCGGTAGTCGCTCACCCGCGACCGCTTGGCATAGCCCTCGTCGGTCACGGTGAAGACGAACCGGTCGTCCTCGGGGAAGTCGTCACGGACCACCATCATGGTCAGCAGCTCGTCGCCCTCGCGGAACTTCATCCCGGTCACCCCGGAGGTGGCCCGGCCCATCGGGCGCAGCTGCGCATCGTCGGCACGGAACCGGATCGCCTGGCCCTTGCGGGAGATCAGCAGCACGTCATCGACGCTGCTGGCCAGCTCGGCGCCGATCAGCTCGTCGTCATCGTCACGGAAGCTGATCGCGATCACCCCCGCCTGCCGCGGCGAGTCGTACGCCGTCAGTGCGGTCTTCTTCACCAGCCCCTTGCGGGTGGCGAGCAGCAGGTAGTCCGCCACGTCGTACGACGGGATGGCGAGCACCTGAGCGATCGTCTCCCCGGGCAGGAAGCTCAGCAGGCCCGCCACGTGGCCGCCCTTGGCGTCCCGGTTGGCCTCCGGCAGCTGCCAGGCCTTGGCCCGGTAGACCCGGCCCATGTTGGTGAAGAACAGGATCCACTGGTGGTTGGTGGTGGCGAACAGGTGCGCCACCTCGTCGTCGGCGCGCAGCGTCGCGCCGCGTACGCCCTTGCCGCCGCGCTTCTGCACCCGGTACTGGTCGGACCGGGTGCGCTTCGCGTAACCACCGTGGGTGATGGTGACGATGACGTCCTCGTCCGGGATCAGGTCCTCGTCGGACAGGTCGCCGTCGGCCGAGACGATCCGGGTGCGCCGCTCGTCGCCGTACTTGTCGACGATCTCCTGCAGCTCGGTGGCGATGATCTGGCGCTGCCGGTCGGGCTTGGCGAGGATGTCGCGGTAGTCGGCGATCCGGGCCTCGATCTCCTCGAGGGTCTCGATGATCTTCTGCCGCTCCAGGGCGGCCAGCCGGCGCAGCTGCATGTCGAGGATGGCAGTGGCCTGCGCGTCGTCGATCTCCAGCAGGTCCTTCAGGCCCTCGCGGGCGGCCTCGGTGGTCGGCGAGCGGCGGATCAGCGCGATCACCTCGTCGAGGGCGTCCAGGGCCTTCACCAGGGCGCGGTAGATGTGCGCCTGCTCCTCGGCCTTGCGCAGCCGGTACTCGGTCCGGCGCCGGATCACCTCGATCTGGTGGGTGATCCAGTGCGAGATGAACTGGTCCAGCCGCAGCGTACGTGGCACGTCGTCGACCAGCGCCACCATGTTGCAGCCGAAGGTGTCCTGCAGCTGGGTGTGCTTGTAGAGGTTGTTCATCACCACCCGCGGCTGGGCGTCACGCTTCAGCACGATCACCAGCCGCTGGCCGGTGCGCGCCGAGCTGTCGTCGCGGATGTCGGCGATGCCGTTGAGCTTGCCGTTGTGGACCAGCTCGGCGATCTTCAGCGCCAGGTTGTCCGGGTTGCACATGTACGGCAGCTCGGTGACGACGAGCTGCGTACGACCCTTCTCGTCCTCCTCGATGTCGATCACCGCCCGCATGGTGACCGAGCCGCGACCGGTCCGGTAGGCCTCGTCGATGCCCTTGCGGCCGACGATCAGCGCGCCGAGCGGGAAGTCCGGGCCCTTGATCCGCTCCATCGCCGCCTCGAGCAGCTCCTCCTCGGAGGCCTCGGCATGCTGCAGCGCCCACTGCACGGCGTCGTTGACCTCGCGCATGTTGTGCGTCGGGATGTTGGTGGCCATCCCGACGGCGATGCCGGTCGAGCCGTTCACCAGCAGGTTCGGGAAGCGGGCCGGCAGCACGGTCGGCTCCATGTCGCGGCCGTCGTAGTTCGGCTGGAAGTCGACGGTGTCCTCGTCGATGTCGCGGACCATCTCCATCGACAGCGGCGCCATCTTGCACTCGGTGTAACGCATCGCCGCGGCCGGATCATTGCCCGGGGAGCCGAAGTTGCCCTGGCCGTTGACCAGCGGCGCCCGCATCACCCACGGCTGGGCGAGCCGGACCAGAGTGTCGTAGATCGCCGAGTCGCCGTGCGGGTGGTAGGTGCCCATCACCTCACCGACGACGCGGGCGCACTTGTTCCAGCCGCGGTCGGGGCGGTAGCCGCCGTCGTACATCGCATACAGCACCCGGCGGTGCACCGGCTTAAGGCCGTCGCGGACGTCGGGCAGAGCGCGCCCGACGATCACCGACATGGCGTAGTCGAGGTAGGACTTCTGGATCTCCGCCTCGAGGTCGACCTGCTCGACGTTGTCGGTCTTCGCGACGACCGCGAGACCCTGCTGGTCGGCGACCGCCTGCTCGTCGGGCCCGGCCTGCTCGTCGGGGCCCTGGCCCGGTGCGTCCTCGTTCTGCGGGGGGATTTCGCTCATTGTTCAGTTCTTCCGATCAGATGTCGAGGTACCGGACGTCCTTGGCGTTGCGCTGGATGAACGCCCGGCGCTCCGCGACGTCCTCGCCCATGAGGATGGTGAACATCGCGTCGGCGGCGGCCGCGTCCTCCAGCGTCACCTGGAGCAGGATCCGGTTGTCCGGGTCCATCGTGGTGGTCCACAGGTCCTCGGGGTCCATCTCGCCGAGGCCCTTGTAACGCTGGATCGGGTTGATGTTCGGCAGCTTCTTGCCGGCCGCCAGGCCCGCCTCCCGCAGCGCGTCGCGCTCCTCGTCGTTGTACGCCAGCTCGTGCGGCGCGTTGGTCCAGCGCAGCCGGAACAGCGGCGGCTGGGCCAGGTAGACGTGGCCGGCGGCGATCAGCGGCTTCATGAAGCGGAACAACAGTGTCAGCAGGAGCGTACGGATGTGCGCGCCATCGACATCGGCGTCGGCCATCAGGACGATCTTGTGGTAGCGCAGCTTCTCGATGTCGAATTCCTCGTGCACGCCGGTGCCGAGGGCGTTGATGATCGCCTCGACCTCCTTGTTCTGGAGGATCTTGTCGATCCGCGCCTTCTCGACGTTGAGGATCTTGCCGCGCAGCGGGAGGATCGCCTGGGTCCGCGGGTTGCGGCCGCCCTTGGCGGAGCCGCCGGCCGAGTCACCCTCGACGAGGAAGACCTCGCACTCCTCGGGGTTCGTCGACGAGCAGTCGGCGAGCTTGCCGGGCAGCGAGCCGCCGCCGAGCAGGCTCTTCCGGTTGCGGGCCAGGTCACGGGCCTTGCGGGCCGCGATCCGGGCCGAGGCGGCGGCCTGGGCCTTGCGGACGATGTCCTTGCCCTCGGACGGGTTCTGCTCGAACCAGTCGCCGAGCTTCTCGTTGACGACCTTCTGCACGAACGAGCGCGCCTCGGTGTTGCCGAGCTTCGTCTTCGTCTGGCCCTCGAACTGCGGCTCGCCGATCTTGATCGAGATCACCGCGGTGAGGCCCTCACGGATGTCGTCGCCGGAGACCCGGTCCTCGCGCTTCTTGATCAGCCCCCAGGTCTCGCCCCACTTGTTCACCGTGTTGGTCAGCGCGGAGCGGAAGCCCTCCTCGTGGGTGCCGCCCTCGTGGGTGTTGATGGTGTTGGCGAAGGTGTGCACCGACTCGGTGTAGGACTGGTTCCATTGCATCGCGACCTCGAGGCCCATCGCGTGCTCGGGGTCGTGGGTCTCGACCGCGATCACGCTGGAGTGCACGGTCTCCTTGGTGCCGGTCAGGTACTTGACGTAGTCGATCAGGCCGTCGTCGTAGCGGAAGACGTCGGTGCGGGGCCCGCGCTGCTTCTTGCCGGAGTCGGGCACCGCCGCTTGGTCGAGGTCCTCGCCGCCCTGGTCCTGATCGCCGCGGGGACGCAGATCGACCAGGGTGATCGACAGGCCCTTGTTGAGGAAGGCCATCTCCCGGAACCGCGTCGCCAGCGTGTCGTACGAGTAGTCGGTGGTCTCGAAGATCTCGTCGGAGGCGTAGAAGGTGACCGTGGTGCCGGTCTCCTCGCTGGGCTCCAGCCGCTCCAGCGGGGCGTCCGGGGTGCCGAGGTGGAAGCCCTGGCGCCAGTGGAAGCCGTCCGTGTACACGTCGACGACCAGCCGATCGGACAGGGCGTTGACGACGGAGACGCCGACGCCGTGCAGACCGCCGGACACCTTGTAGCCACCGGTGCCGAACTTGCCGCCCGCATGCAGCATGGTCAGGGCCACGGTGAGGGCGGAGATGCCCTCCTTGGGGTGGATGCCGACCGGGATCCCGCGGCCGTTGTCGACCACCCGGATGCCGCTGTCGGCCAGCAGCTCGACCCGGATGGTGTCGCAGTAGCCGGCCAGCGCCTCGTCGACGGAGTTGTCGACGACCTCGTACACCAAGTGGTGCAGGCCGCGCTCGCCGGTGGAGCCGATGTACATGCCGGGTCGCTTGCGAACCGCCTCCAGGCCCTCCAGGACGCTGATGGAACTGGCGTCGTACGTGTCGGGGGCCACGTGAGTGTTCTGCTGTTCGGCTTCGGTCACTGCTGCATCCTACCGCACCGGGTCCGTGGCCGATGTCACACACGCGCCCAGACGGCCCTGGAGGGCTGTCTGGGGCTCCGAGGGGGTCATTCGCAGGGGTGACCACGTCGGCGGGGGATCGGATCGGCAGAATCACCCGTACGTATCGCGCGGTCCGCGGCCCCGGACCCGCAGCCGGCCATGGGACCAGGACGGCGCGTCGGGCCCCTTCACCACGATCCGGCGGACCACGGCGGAGCCCAGCCGCTCGTTCAGCCCAGCGATCACTGCCGGGGCGATGCCGCGCATCTGCACCGCCCACGCGGTGGAGGAGGTCCGTACGGTGAGCACGCCGTCCTCGTACGCCTCGGGACGGCAGTGCGCTGCGTTCGACGGGCCGATCAGCTCCGGCCAGCGGGCCATCAGGGCGTGCACGTCGAGGTCGGTGCGCCAGCCCCGCTCCGCCACGATCCGGCGCAACACGTTGCCGATCTGCTGGGGGTCGCGGTCGTCGGGCCGGGCGCCCGAGGACAGCGGTTCGGTCGGGCGGCGGCGCCTCCGGCGTGGGGTGCGCTGTGGCGCGGGCGCGCCGGCGTTGATCTGCCGGGCGATCCGGCGGGCCAGGTCGAGACCGTCCGCCTCGGGGATGTCGACCTCGGCATCGTGCTCGCGCTCGACGTCCGGATCTGCGGCCGACCGGCGCTCGCCGGGCCCGCGGTCGTCCTCGCGATCGACGGGCGCCGACGGCACCGCCGCGGGCGGCGGGCCGGACAGGTCAGATCGGGACAGCTCCGGCTCCGGCAGCACCGGCTCGGGGGGCTCAGACGGCATCGGGGACCACCTCCCCCGCGGCGACCCGGAAGCGTTGGCCGGCCAGGGAGTCGGGCAGGTCCTCGGCGACGGCCGCGGTGACCAGCACCTGGTCGGCCCCGAGCACGCCGCCGGCGAGCCGGTCGCGCCGGGTGGCGTCCAGCTCGGCGAACACGTCGTCGAGGATGAGCACCGGCTCGATCCCGTCGGCCCGCAGCAGGTGGAAGCCGCCCAGCTTCAGCGCCAGGGCGTACGACCAGGACTCGCCGTGGCTGGCGTAGCCCTTGGCCGGCAGGTCGCCGAGGACGAGCTCGATGTCGTCGCGGTGCGGCCCGACCAGCGACACCCCGCGGGCGATCTCCTCGCCGCGGCGCTCGGCCATCCGGGCCAGCAGGCGGTGCCGGAGCTCCTCCCGGTCGGTCGTCGCGGGGCGGTCGGCGCCATCGTCGGTGTCGTCACTGTCGCCGGTGTCCAGTGAGCTGCGGTAGCGGGCGGTCGCGACGTTGTTGGCCGGGGCGATGTCGGCGTACGCCTGCGTGGTGTGCGGCATCAGCGCGGTGAGCGTGTCGAGGCGGGCCGACAGCACCTCGGCGCCGATGGCGGCCAACTGGTCGTCCCAGATCTGCAGGGTGTCCCGGGCGTACGGGTCGGGGGTCCGTCCGCCGCGGCCGGACATCGTCTTCAGCAGGCTGTTGCGCTGCCGCAGCACCTTGTCGTAGTCGTGGCGGACACCGGCCATCCGCGGCCAGCGGGTGGCGACCAGCGCGTCGAGGAAGGCCCGCCGGGCGGCCGGGTCGCCCTTGACGATGGCCAGGTCCTCGGGGGAGAAGACCACCGTGCGCAGGATGCCGAGCAGCTCCCGCGGTCGTTGCAGCGGTGCCCGGTTGAGCCGGGCCCGGTTGGCCCGGCCGGGGTGGATGTCGATCTCCAGCACCAGCGCCCGGTCGTCGTCGCGGCCGGCCCGCACCCGGGCCTTCACCGTGGCCCGCTCGGCGCCGTGCCGCACCAGCGGCAGGTCGGAGGAGACCCGGTGGGAGCCGAGGGTGGCCAGGTAGTCCACCGCCTCCACCAGGTTGGTCTTGCCCTGACCGTTGGACCCGACGAAGGTCACCACACCCGGCTCCAGGTCGACATCGACGTACGTGTACGACCGGAAGTCGGCCAGTGTCAGGTGGTCGACGTACACCAGGCTCAGTCCGGCAGGCGCATCAGCATGATGACGTGGCGATAGTCGAGCAGCGGCTCGCCGTCGAGGGCCGCCACGCCGGTCAGCAGGCAGGGCTTGCCCGGCTGGGTGAAGGAGAAGTTCACGTACGCCGCATCCAGCGCGCCCAGGGCATCGAGCAGGTACTGCGGGTTGAAGCCGGCCGCGCTCATCGGCTCGGCGGTGCTCTCCAGCACCGCCTCGATCTGCTCCGAGGCGTGGGCGTGGTCGCCGCTGGCCGCCTCGAGGGTGACCTCGCCCTCCCCCATCACCATCCGCAGCGGCGAGTTGCGCTCGGCGACCAGGGCGACGCGCTTGGCGGCATCGATCAGGTCGGCGGTGGCGCATCGTACGGTCAGGGCGGCCTGGATCTCCATCAGGTGGCGGACCCTCGGGAACTCGCCGTCCAGCAGCCGGGTGGTGATCCGGCGCTGGGTGCCGTGCGACTCACCGGCCAGGCCGATGATGCCCTCGCCGCTGCCCGGCTGGGACAGCGCGATGCTCACCGAGTCGCCACCGGCCATCGACTTCGCCGCTTCGGAGAGCACCTTGGCCGGGACCAGCGCGTTGCCACGGAAGTCGGGCCGGGCCGGGGTCCAGCTGAGCTCCTTGAGCGCCATCCGGTAGCGGTCGGTGGCGAGCATCGACAGCGTCTGCCCGTCGATCTCGACCCGGACGCCGGTGAAGATCGGCAGCAGCTCGTCGCGACCTGCGGCGACCGCGACCTGCGAGACGGCCTCGGCGAGGTCGTCACTGGCGACCCGGCCGGTCTCGGTGGGCATCGCCGGCAGCACCGGATAGTCGTCGGTGGGCAGCAGTTGCAGGGTGAAGTGCGCGCTGCCGCAGGTGAGCTCCATCGCGGCGGCGGAGGTGTCGACGGCCACCGTGGCGTGCGGCAGCGAGCGGGTGATGTCGGCGAGCAGCCGCCCGGAGACCAGGGCGGTGCCCTCGTCGTGCACGGTGGCGGGCAGGTCGACCCGGGCCGAGGTCTCGTAGTCGAAGCTGGACAGGATCAGCGACTCACCCTCGGCGTGGATCATCAGGCCGGCCAGGATCGGGATCGACGGGCGCGTCGGCAGGCTGCGGGCGACCCAGGCAACGGACTCCGCCAACACGTCGCGGTCGACTTCGAACTTCACTGGGCCTCCTGAGGGGATCGTTCTGGCCACCCGATCATATCGACTGCGCAGCCCCCGGGCTCCCGAGTGGCCGGACCGGTCCGGCCCTGCTCCTGCGTCGTTGTCATCGATATATGGATACAGCAGTAGTCATAGGTCGTGTGGATACTGTGGAGAAGTGCCGTCTCCCCTAGTCACCCATCGAATGACCGTCCACAGGAGTGGTGGACTACTGGAAATCACATGGGTGGAAGATGTGGACGTACGGATCGGCCGTCCACCGCGATCCTCATCCTGTCCGCAGGCGACCCGGGGGCTGTCCACAATTATCCACAGCCTCGTCCACACGTGTTGACAAGAACGATGTGGGACAAAATCGACGACCCGGGCAGACCGTCCGGGCAGAACGAAGCCCCCGGGAGGTCCCGGGGGCTTCGCGGTGGGGTCAGGTGGGTCCGCAGTGGGTCAGGCGCGGTGGTGGGTCAGGTGCGGCGGGTCAGACCTGCTCGGCCTTCTGACGGATCCGCGTGGTCAGCTCGGCGACCTGGGTGTAGACCTCCCGGCGCTCCGAGAGCAGCTGGCGGATCTTCCGCTCCGCGTGCATCACCGTGGTGTGGTCGCGGCCGCCGAACTGCTGGCCGATCTTCGGCAGCGACAGGTCGGTGAGCTCCCGGCACAGATACATGGCGATCTGGCGGGCGGTGGCGATGTGCTGCGTGCGCGACGTGCTGCACAGCTCGTCGACCGTCAGACTGAAGTACGACGCCGTCTGCGCCATGATCAGGCCCGAGGTGATCTCCGAGCCGTTGCCGGCCGGGATGAGGTCCTGCAGCACCACCTGGGCGAGCGGCAGGTCGACCGGCTCCCCGTTGAGCGAGGCGAACGCCGCGACCCGGATCAGTGCCCCCTCGAGCTCGCGGATGTTGGTCTGGATCCGCTCCGCGATGAACTGCAGCACCTGCGGGTCGATCGCCAGCCGCTCCTGCTCCGCCTTCTTGTAGAGGATGGCGATGCGGGTCTCCAGGTCCGGCGCATGCACGTCGGCGATCAGGCCGGACTGGAACCGCGACCGCAGCCGCGGCTCGAGCGCCTCGAGCAGCTTCGGCGGCCGGTCGGAGGTCATCACGATCTGCTTCTCGGCGTTCTGCAGCGTGTTGAAGGTGTGGAAGAACTCCTCCTGGGTCTGGATCTTGCCCTCGAGGAACTGGATGTCGTCGATCAGCAGCACGTCGACCTCGCGGTAGCGGCGCCGGAACTCGACGGTGTTGTTCTCCGAGATCGCGTTGATGAACTCGTTGGTGAGCTCCTCGGTGGAGACGTAGCGCACCCGCGCATCGGGGTAGAGGTGTAGTACGTAGTGGCCGACGGCGTGCATCAGGTGGGTCTTGCCCAGCCCGGAACCGCCGTAGATGACCAGAGGGTTGAACACCTTGCCCGGAGTCTCGGCGGCCGCCCGGGCCGCCGCGTTGGCCAGCCGATTGGACGGGCCGATGATGAAGTTGTCGAAGGTGTACTGCGGGTTGAGACGGCTGCTCTCCAGGACCTGGCCGTTGAGGTGGCCGTCGCGGCCGGTGTCCGGGTTGGGCCGGGGCACGAACGGACCGACCCGCTCACCGCTGTCGAGCTCCTCGTTCGACCACTCGTCGTCGAGCTCGTCATCGGTCGACTCCGGCGCCTCCAGCGGCAGCTCGGCGATGTCGAGGGCGATGTCCGGGTCGACGGTGACGGCCAGCCGGGTCATGTGCCGGAAGCAGTCCGACAGTGCCTCCTCGATCCCGGGGCGCAGCCGGTTCTCCAGTTGGTCGCGCGTGTACTCGTTCGGGACGGCCACCATCACGGTGTTCTGGACCACGGTCAGCGGCTTGGTGTTGCGCAACAGGCCGCGATGTCGGGCTCCGGAGTGCTTCACGATGTAGGCCCAGGCCTCGGGCAGCTGGTCAGTGGTGAACCGCGGGTGTTCGGGGGTGCTCCCAGTCACGCGTGCCCTTCCTGTCCTCGATGCGGTCCTGCGGGCGCCGCATCCACACATCTTTCCACAGGTGTGGACAACAGATCTCGCCCGGCGTGACGGGTGCCACGGGGGCTGCTCCAAGGGGGGCTGGTGTGCGGTTGTCGGCGGAGGCCGGAAGGCCCGAGGGTACTCGGCCGGTCCGACCCCTTGCAACATCACTCAGGACTTCTCACCGGCCGGTCGGCGTGGCGAGTGGACAACTCCTGCAGGCAGGATCTTTGCACCGGTGGAGGTGGGTCGCCAGCGGTTCGTGGAATTGCCTTTGTCGGCCCCTCCGCGTACCGTGGACCGGTCACCACCGTGGTGTCCGTACGCGTATCGGCCCCTCGGTACGTCCTGTCGATCTCAGTCCTTGGGAGATATTCGTGAGCAAGCGCACCTACCAGCCGAGCAACCGGCGTCGGGCCCGTACCCACGGCTTCCGCACCAAGATGCGGACCCGTGCCGGTCGCGCCACCATTGCCCGTCGTCGCGCCAAGGGTCGCGAGAAGCTCTCCGCCTGATCGTACGACGACCTGTCGCACGGATGTTGCCCAACGGCGCTCGGATGCGTTCGTCCGATGAGTTCCGGCTCACGGTGCGCCGTGGGGTCCGTGCGGCACGACCGAGCGTCGTGGTCCACGCGCGCCTCGGAGACGACCCGCCTGCCCAGGTGGGTTTCGTCGTATCCAAGGCCGTGGGGAACGCGGTGACCCGGAACCGTACGAAGCGGCGCCTGCGCCACCTGGCAGCCGATCGGCTGGCCGGGTTGCCGGCGACCGCACGGGTGGTCGTCCGGGCGCTGCCGGCGGCCTCGGCCACTCCGGAGCGCCTGGTCGAGGACTTCACCACGGCGTGGGATCGCGCCCTTGCCCGGATGCGCTGAGGGACCGGGATGAAGTACCTGCTGATCGGCTTGTTGAAGCTCTACCGGGCCGTGATCAGTCCGCTGTACGGGCCGGTCTGCCGCTACTACCCGTCCTGTTCCGCGTACGCCCTGGAGGCGGTGCAGGTGCACGGGGCCCTGAAGGGCAGCTGGCTGGCCGCCCGCCGGCTGGGGAGCTGCCATCCGTGGGCCGCCGGTGGCTACGATCCCGTACCGGGAACACCCGCAGCCGAGGAGTGGGCCGAGGAACAGGCGGCGAAGGCCCGTCCGACCGCCGACGGACTCCACTACGAGCCGGGCGTGCCGGCCGGCCCCGATGATTTGTCCACCCGCTCGACGTCGTAGAGGTCTGCACCGTTATGGATCTGCTCCTGCCGCTCCTGGTCCCGCTCGCCGGGATCAATGATTTCTTCAGCGCCCTCGCGCAGCCGCTCTACTGGGTGGTCTCCGGCATCATGGTCGGCTTCCACTGGCTGCTGGCGCCGATCTTCGGCGCCGGGAGCGGTGCCGCGTGGGGCCTGTCGATCGTGCTGCTGACCGTGACGGTCCGCGCCGCGATGATCCCGCTGTTCGTCAAGCAGATCAACAGCACTCGCGGCATGCAGGAACTGCAGCCGAAGCTGAAGGAGCTGCAGAAGAAGTACGCGGACGATCGGGACCGCCTCGGCCAGGAGACGATGAAGCTCTACAAGGAGGAGGGCGTCAACCCGATGGCCTCCTGCCTGCCGCTGCTCATCCAGATGCCGTTCTTCCTCTCCCTCTACCGGGTGATCGACGGTGCGGCGCGCGGCCAGGCCCGTGGGTCGTGGCTGGCGGGTCCGCAGAACCAGCAGCTGCTCGACTCCCTGACCCACGCGACGATCTTCACCGTCCCGCTGTCCGGCCGGTTCTGGCCGTTCGAGAACGGTTTCGGCGGGGTCCAGATCCTCACCGCGATCATGACGATCGTGATGGTCGTCGCGCAGTTCTTCACCTCGCGCCAGATGTACACCCGCAACATGTCGCCGCAGGCGATGACCGGGCCGATGGCGCAGCAGCAGAAGATGATGGTGTACCTCTTCCCCGCGATGTACATCTTCTTCGGCACCACGATCCCGATGGGTGTGCTGATCTACCTGCTCACGACGACGCTGTGGTCGTTCGGGCAGCAGGAGTGGATCATCCGCAACAACCCTTCCGCCGGCACGCCGGCGTACCTGGACTGGGAGGAGCGGATCCGGGCCAAGGGTCTCAACCCTCGCAAGGTGCGTCCCGGTGACAAGCTGACCCGGGCGCGGATCGCCGAGCTGAAGGCGGCCGAGGCCGCCGAAGTGGCGGAGCAGCAGGCTGCGGCGCCGAAGAAGGAGAAGAAGACGCCGCCGCCCTCGGCCGCCACCCGGCACCAGCCGACGCAGAGCAGCCGGGCCAAGCGCACCAACAAGAAGAAGTAGGTCGTACCCGGCGCCGGGCCCGCCGGTGTCCGTACGCACCCCTTGGTTCTCACCGTTCTCCCCGAGGAGTTTTCCCATGACCGATACGGATGTCAGCGCCGAGACCGTGGACCCGTCGCCGGAGGTGTCCGGCGGACCTGCCGCCGGCAGCGAAAGCCAGGACGCCGAGCAGGCGGCCGGCGCCCACGACGAGCTCGACCCGCAGGAGGACACCACGGCGGCGCCCGCTGCCGAGGATGTCGACGACGAGGCTGACGAGGCCGATGCCGACGCCGGTGAGGGTGCCGACAGCGACGACGAGGACGAGGAGGAGGAGCTCGACGGACCCCTCGACGTGGAGGGTGAGGTCGCGGCCGACTACCTGGAGGAACTGCTCGACATCGCCGATGAGGACGGGGACATCGACACCTTCGTCGAGTCCGGCCGGGCCCACGTGTCGATCATCACCGACAGCGACACCCTGATCGGCCGCGACGGCGAGGTGCTCGAGGCGCTCCAGGAGCTGACCCGGCTGGCCGTGCTGGTCGAGACCGGCCACCGCAGCCGGCTGATGCTGGACATCGGCGGTCATCGTGAACGCCGGCGTCGTGAGCTGCAGGAGATGGCTGCCGACGCCATCGAGGAGGTCAAGGAGACCGGCGAGTCGGTCCGCCTCACCGCGATGAACCCGTTCGAGCGCAAGATCGTCCACGACGCGGTGGCCGCCGCCGGGCTGTTCTCCGAGTCCGAGGGCGAGGAGCCCAACCGCCGGGTCGTGGTGATGGCGTCCGAGGACTGATCGATGTCGGACACGATGCCGCCCGGCGACGCCCAGGTCGAGACTCCCGACCCGGACATCGTCCGGGCGGTTTTCGGTCCGCAGGAACCGGTGATCCGCGCCTATGCCGACATCCTCGCCACCCGCGGGATCACCTGGGGGCTGATGGGCCCCCGGGAGACGCCCCGGTTGTGGGAGCGCCACCTCTTCAACTGTGCCGCGATGATGGATCTCCTCCCCCACGGCTGCACGGTCGCCGATGTCGGCTCGGGTGCGGGACTGCCGGGCCTGGTGCTCGCGATCGGCCGCCCGGATGTCCGGGTCAGTCTGATCGAACCGTTGCAGCGACGGGTGAACTTCCTCGAACTGGCCGTCGCCGAGCTGGACCTGGGCGAGCGCGTCGAGGTGCTGCACGGTCGGGCCGAGGAGTTCGATCCCGGAGTCGGGTTCGACGTGGTGACCTCACGCGCCGTCGGTGCGCTGACCAAGCTGATCGGCTGGTGCCTCCCGCTGGTCCGTCGGAGCGGAGTGGACCGTGGTGGTGCGGACCGTGGTGGTGCGGACCGTGGCGGGGAGATCCTCGCCCTCAAGGGTGCCAGTGCGATCGCGGAGGTGGAGAAGGCCACCAAGGAGCTGCGCAAGGCGGGGCTGAGGGCCGAGGTGCTGAACGTACGCGCCGATCCGCGCACCGAGCCGACGACGGTGGTCCGACTCATCCGGACCGGTCGGCCGCACGTGTCCGCGTAGCCACCGCTCCGATCCGCGTCGCCACCGCTCCGACGTCGGGTTGCGCCCGATCGTCAGCGCCGGTCGCGGAGTGAACCACGTGCATCGGACGGGGATCCGAGGCCAGGGTACGGCGTCCACCGGTCCGCCTCAGGCGCCCTGAGGGGCTCGTGAATGCTTCGTCAGGAGCGATTTTGAGCGAAGTGATGGCCTGGCCAGGGGTCTTTCTTTCCCGGAGATCGCCCGAGAAGAGCTGTGGAAGAAGCCTTTCCGGCACCCACCGGCGTCCGGCGGCCCACTCCGCTGCGCCCCACTCCCTAGGCCCGGCTCCCGCAGGTCCCGCTCCCCTACTCGTCCGCTCCCCGGCTCCGCCGCTCGTCTACTCCCCCGCTCGTCTGCTCCCCCGGGCCCCACTTCTCCACGTCCTCACTCCTCCGCGCGGGTGATGATGTGGACCTCATGGTGCGAGGGAACGGGTCGGAGCCGACACCCTCGCGGTCGCGGTCTACTGGAACACAGGCGCGATGTTTCACGGGAAACATCTGTGCGGACAGCCGGTCGACCAGCACGGGGTTCCGGCACGGGTGGGCCGGCCGGTTCAGCTGGGACTCCGCGGCTGCCCGGCATGTGGGGCACGGTGATTTCGAGGGATGATCGACCCGATGTCGATCTATCTAGCTATCTAAAAGATGTCCTAGATTAAGAGATAGACACCGATGATCGTGATGTTCGGGACCTGGTGAGAGACGATGTGCATGAATCACGGACGTGTGATTTCATGGAAGTCACACGCTGAACGGTTCGCAGAATTGTCTGAACCGTGGATCAGGATGAAGCTCGAAAGCTTCCTCGCCGGCCGTGAAAGGTTCAACACACATGGCTCTTCTGAAGCGTCACGCCGCGACCCCCAAGGGGCCGAAGCGGGCCCTCTACGAGATGGATGAGACCCCTGAGATCGAGCCCCCGGATGATCTGGACGATGTTTCACGTGAAACACGGGCCCCGCTCCCCCGCCCACCGGCGCCGCGCGTCATTGCGGTGGTGAACCAGAAGGGTGGGGTCGGGAAGACGACGACCGCGGTGAATCTGGCTGCCGGGCTCGGCTTCGGAGGACTCAGTGTTCTGTTGATCGACCTCGATCCACAGGGCAACGCCTCCACGGCCCTCGGTGGCGAGCATCGCAATGGTGAGCCCGGCACCTATGAGGTGTTGATCGACCAAGCCGCCATCGCCGATCATGCACAGCCGTCGCCTGAGGCCCCGAATCTCAAGGTTCTGGTGGCCACGATGGACCTGGCCGGCGCCGAGATTGAGCTCGTCTCGGTTGTTTCACGTGAAACACGGCTCAAGCGGGCCGTTGACGCGTACGTCGCTGACCATGACGTCGACTACATCATCATCGACTGTCCCCCCTCGCTGGGCATCCTCACCGTGAACGCTTTCGCCGCCGCCGAGGAGCTGCTCATCCCGATCCAGTGTGAGTACTACGCCCTCGAGGGGTTGTCCCAGCTGCAGCGCTCGATCTCGATGGTCCAGGCCAACATCAACCCCTCACTGGCACTCCGCACCGTGATCCTGACCATGTTCGACGGCCGTACGCGACTGTCGTCCGATGTTGCCGGACAGGTCCGGCAGTACTTCCCTCGGGAGACGATGGAAGCCGTCATCCCCCGATCCGTCCGCATCGCAGAGGCTCCCAGCTACGGGCAGACGGTCATCACCTACCAGCCGGCCTCTGCCGGCGGGAAGGCCTACCTGGAGGCAGCCGAAGAGTTGGCACGACGCGGAGCGGAGCAGTACTGATGGCAGAACGACGAGCAGGACTCGGGCGTGGACTGGGTGAGCTGTTCCAGCGCACCGATCTGGAGGCCCCAGCACACCCGGTCGATCAGCATGTCATTGTCGACAAGCTGCACGGTGCCAAGCCCGGGGAGAGCCCCGCCCGGTCCCAGGCGTCCACGGCCCGCCCGACGGCCTCGCGAACCACCCAGGCGCCGGCCGAAGCAACACGCACGACCGACAACTCCCCGGTCAACGCGAAGCGTGACGGGGCTCCGGGGGCCCCGCAGGAGGCCGAGAGGTCGCAGGGCGTCCGGAATGTGCGGGAGGCCCAGGCGATCGTGACCGACGACGCTGCGGCGGTCGAGGCGGACGCTGCCACCACCGAGGGAAGCAATGGTGGACGTGAGGGCGTCGTCGACCCGGCCAATGGCTACTACGCGGAGATCCCGATCGAGCGGATCCATGCCAATCTGAAGCAGCCTCGGCAGGTCTTCGATGAGGATGCCCTCCAGGAGCTGGTGGGATCGATCCGTGAGGTCGGACTACTGCAGCCGATCGTCGTCCGTGAGGACGGCTACGGCGCGTACGAACTGGTCATGGGGGAGCGCCGGTGGCGGGCATCCGCCCTTGCCGGACTGGAAACGGTGCCCTCGATCGTGCGCGAGACCGCGGACGACGACATGCTCCGCGACGCCTTGCTGGAGAACATCCATCGTGTCCAGCTCAACCCGCTGGAAGAGGCGGCAGCTTACCAGCAGCTGATGGAGGACTTCGGCTGCACCCAGCAGGAGCTCGGAGCCAGGATCAAGCGCTCCCGGTCCCAGATCGCCAATATGATCCGACTGTTGAACCTTCCACCATCAGTGCAGCGTCAGGTGGCCGCCGGTGACATCTCGGCGGGACACGCCCGGGCCCTGCTCGGGCTGCCGGACCGCTGGGCCCAGGAGCGGCTCGCCACGCGGATCGTCACCGAGGGGCTGTCGGTGCGGAAGACGGAGGAGATCGTGGCCGGCGGCTCCGACCAGGGTCCGCAGCCCGGCCGGCGCAACGGACGCGACCGTGATCCGCGGCTCCAGGAGCTCTCGACCCAGCTGGGGGACTATTTCGACACCCGGGTCGAGGTCACCCGTGGGGCGCGCAAGGGCAAGATCGTCATGGAGTTCGTCTCCGAGGAGGATCTGCAACGGATCATGGACCTGCTCCAGCCAGGGAGCCGTCGCCCGGCCCGTACGGCCTGATCCACCACCTCGACAGGTAGCGAGACCGAGAGGCCGCCGGTAGTCCTGCAAGGGGTGTGGAGCCGGACAAGGTGTGGAGCCGGACGAGAGGCCCGGTGAGCCAGCGAGGATCGTACGCCCATGGACCCACGCCCACGGTCCATACGTGCACGGACCGTGTGCCCATGGACCGTAGGCCCACAGGCTGACACGTATCTGACGAAGGCCCCCGGGATGATCCGGGGGCCTTCGTCATATCTTCTTGCTGTGCCGCACGCCTGCTGTGGTCTGCTTGCTTGTCGGGTGGGTGTGCTCCCGGGTGGGGGAGGGGAGCAGGTCCGTGCCACTCCGGCAGCGCGTGATCGGGCTCTCTGGAGCTTTCTAGTGTTGATCCAATAATCTCTGAGAGTCTCTGATCGACCGCCCCAGGAGGTGACTACTCGACCTCGCCGGTGCTCTCGACGGCCACCTCGGGGCCGGTGATCACCGCGGCGGCGTCGGCCTGCGCGAGACACCCACGGACGTTGCGGGTGGCGTAGTGCTCTGCGACGAAGGACAGGAACGGCACGGTGCCGGCCAGCGCGATCAGCAGCAGATTGACCCACGGCCAGGCGACCCGCCGGCCGATGTCGTACGCCGTGATGAGCAGGGCCATGTACAGCCATCCGTGGGCGACACCGAGGTACGTCACGAGGTCCGGCTGGTGCCAGATGTACTTCAGCGGCATCGCGACGCAGACGAGAACGACGAGCAGGACGCCGACGACCCACGCCATGATGCGATAGCGGGTGAGGGCGGCCAGGGTGGCGGAGCGCTTCTGGGGATCCATGTTCCTCTGTTCCTAGGGGTCAGGACATCCGATCGGGATCGGGTCCTTTCTCATCTTGCGTGATGAGACCAAGATCGGCGAGTCGGCGCCGATCGGCGGCACGGCCGATGTAGGTGGCCAGGTAGATCGCGAAGCCCAGCGCACACGCGGCGAACACCCACCACTGCAGTGCGTAGCCGAAGTTCTGCACCGAGCCGCGCCCGGACGGCAGCTGTGGTGTCGCCGCCGCCAGGCCCTGCGCGGCGGCGAGGTCGGCGGGCAGCGTCACGTAGCCGGCGATCATCGGATCCTGCCAGCGCTGCACCAGCACCGGCAGATAGACCGAGCCGATCTGCCCGGTCGGCAGCGCGCCGGTGCCCTCCTTGTCCGAGGCGAGCAGCACGCCGTGCTGGTCGACGGTCCCGGTGGGCGCCGCCGGGGCAGTGGCGCCGGTGGTCTCGCCACGGACGACCGGGACGAGCGTGCCGTCCGAGGTCCTCAGCGGCGTGAGCACCCGAAAGGTGCCCGGCTTCCCGTCGACCGGGATGAGCAGCTCCTCCGCGGGCACGTACGTGCCGCTGAATTCGACCGTACGTCCGTATCCGTCGGTGATCTGCTGTCCCGCCCGGGCGACCTCCGCCAGCGGGACGGCCGGCTCGTTCATCCGCGCGACGGCACCGCTCTGCCCCTGGTCCTGGAAGACCTGCATCTGCCACAGCCCCAGCCCGATCATCACCCCGGCGAGCACCAGGCCGACGACGACCAGGGCGACCTGCTGGACCCGGGTCCGGACGAGGCTGGTCGACGCCATGGTCAGCGGAGGCGGGCCTGGTGCACCAGGGCCTCGCAGAGCTCTCCCAGGTCGAGGCCGGCGGCCTCGAGTTCGAGCGGGACGAGGGAGGTCTCGGTCATCCCCGGCGCGACGTTGCACTCCAGGAAGTGCGGCACCCCGTCGCGGATGATCATGTCGGTGCGGGAGATGTCACGCAGGTGCAGCCGTTCGTGGACGCGCAGGGCCATGTCGGCGCAGGCGGCGGCGACGTCATCGGGCACCTCGGCCGGCGTGATGAAACGCGTCGAACCGGCGGTGTAGCGCGACGAGTAGTCGTAATCGCCCGAATCGGGGCGGATCTCGACGGCCGGCAGGGCCTCAGGGCCGTTGCCGCGGTCGATCACCGTGACGGCCACCTCGATCCCGTCGATGTAGGTCTCCACCACCGCGACGTCGCCGTACGCGTACGCGCCGACCATCGCCGAGGCGAGCTCGCCGGGGACGGCGACCTTGGTGCAGCCGAGTGACGAGCCGGAGCGGGACGGCTTGACGAACATCGGGTAGCCGATCCGTTCGCCCAGCGCGTCCATCAGGGCACGGGCGCCCAGCTCGCGGAACACCTCGTCGGGCAGGGCGACCTGCTGCGGGGTGGTCAGTCCGATGCCGCGGATCACCGAGGTGGCGATCGACTTGTCGAAGGCCACCCGGCTGTCGGCCCCGGTGGCACCGACGAAGGGGACGTCGAGCAGGCCGAGCACCTCGCGCAGCGAACCGTCCTCACCGGTGGCGCCGTGCACGACGGGGAAGACCACCGGATCGTCCAGGTCGCGCAGCAGGGTGATCAGGTCGGAGTTCACGTCGGACTCGACCACGGTGCAGCCGCGGTCGCGGAGGGCCTGGGCGACTCGGCGCCCCGAACGCAGCGACACCTCGCGCTCGTGGGACAGGCCGCCGGCCAGCACCACGATGACGCCCAGGTCAGGGCCGGAGAGCGGAGCCGCGCCCGCGGCGGCGGTGGTCCCGGTGGACGAGGTCCGGGTGTCCGAGGTCTCGGTGGGTGTCGCGTCGTTCGGGGTGGTCCCGGTAGCGGCGGTCCCGCTCGGGGCGGTGGTCTCGTTGTCGGTGGCGGTCATCATTCCTCCTGGAGGCTCGTCACGCCTGGTCGGGGCGGGGGCTGGTGGGCTCGACCACGCTGTGCGGGTGCGTCGCACCCGGGTGGAGGCCGAACGTACGGTTCAGCTGGGCCTCGCGGTCGAGCACCTCCCCGAGGCGGCGTACGCCCTCCCGGATCCGCTCCGGGGTGGGGTAGCAGTACGACAGGCGGATGTTGCGGGCGCCGAGATCATCGGCGTAGAAGGCCGTGCCCGGGGTGTAGGCCACCCGATTGGTCACCGCCCGGGGCAGCATCGCCTGCGAGTCGATCCCGGCCGGCAGGGTCAGCCAGACGAAGAACCCGCCGCGGGGATGGGTCCAGCTGCTGCCGGCCGGCATGTAGTCGCGCAGCGCGGCGAGCATCGCGTCGCGACGCTCCCGGTACATGTCACGGAAGACGACGATCTGGTGGCGCCAGTCGTGCACCTTGAGGTACGTCGACACGGCGTACTGGGAAAAGGTCGGCGGGGACAGCGTCGCGGACTCCTGGGCCAGCACCAGCTTCTCCCGGACGGCGTGCGGGGCGAGCACCCAGCCGACCCGGAAGCCGGGGGCGAAGGTCTTGGAGAACGAGCCCATGTAGAGCACCTGCTCGCTCTCCATCGACCGGATCGCGGGCAGCCGTTCGCCCTCCAGGTCGAGCAGGCCGTACGGGTTGTCCTCGACGATGAGCAGGCCGGTCTCCCGGGCCACCTCGAGGATCGCCCGGCGACGCTCCAGCGTCATCGTGATGCCGCTGGGGTTGTTGTAGTTCGGGATGGTGTAGAGGAACTTCACCTTCTTGCCGGCCGCGGTGAGGGTCAGCATCGCCTCCCGGAGCCGCTCCGGCACCAGGCCGTCCTCGTCCATCTCCACGTGGACGACCTGCGTCTCGTACGAAGCGAACGTGCTGAGCGCCCCCACGTAGCTGGGCGCTTCGGCGAGGATGACGTCGCCCGGGTCGCAGAAGATCCGGGTGATCAGGTCGAGGGCCTGCTGGCTGCCGACCGTCACGGTGACGTCGTCGGGGTGCGCCCGGATGCCCTCCTCGGCCATCACCTCGCAGATCTGTTCGCGCAGCATCGGCTCGCCCTGGCCGGAGCCGTATTGCAGCGCCTTGGGCCCGGCGGGGGACTGGATCATGTCGCTCAGCGCGTCGGCGACCACGTCGAGGGGGAGATCGGCGATGTTCGGCATGCCGCCGGCGAGCGAGACCACCTCGGGCCGGTTCGCGACGGCGAACAGAGCTCGTACGGCCGACTCCTTCATCCCGAACGCTCGAGCGGCGTAACGGTCGTGGTAAAGGTCGAGTCGGGTGTCGCGGCGTTGGTGTTCCATCGAGCTCACCCCGCCCAGTGTGCCACTGCACCCCGCCGGGGGGGCTCGGTGTTCAGATTGTCCGTGCCGTACGCGGGAATAGGATGTGGGCATGGCCGGCGGTGAACAGCTGAGGGTCGAGCCGTTGCAGCCCGGTGGGGTGGCCCGGCTCCCGATGGTCTGCGCCGACTGCCCCCTGCCGCACCGGGTCCCGCCGGGGAGCGGGCAGTCCTGGGTGTACGCCGCCGCTCACACCTGGGGGTTCTGCGGCGTGGCGGCCCGGATCGGCGACACCGTCGTCGGACACATCCTCGTCTCCCCACCGCTGAACGCCCCCGTCCGCGGGCCGTACGCCTCGGCCGGGGTCAGTCCCGATGCCGCCGTCATCCTCCAGATGTACGTCGACCCGGACCACCGGGGCCGCGGCATCGGCACCCGGCTGCTCGAGGAGCTCGCCGCGCTGCTGGTCCGCCGCCGGGTCGCCGGGCTGGAGATCCGCGCCTCGCGGAAGGGCCCGACCTGCATCGCGCCGCCGGAGGACTGGCTGCTGGTGCACGGCTTCCGGGTGCTGCGGGAGGACGCCTTCGCGGCCCGGTTGCGGATGGACCTGCGGGCGACCCGGACCTGGCTGCCGTCCTGGTCGGCGCTCGCCGACGGGCTGCGCTCGCTCGTCGGCCGGCCGGCACCCGCCGGCCCCGAACCGGCCCGGCGTCCCGCCCCGGGGCCCGAGCCGGCGCAGCGGTCCCACCCCCGTAGGCTGTCCCCGTGAACGAGAGTGTCGAGGACATCCGGGACAAGGTCGCCGAAGCGGCCCGCCACATCCTGCCCGCCGCGCCGCACGGCGCCGGTGCCCAGGTCGCCCCGCTGAGCGAACAGCAGCTGCGGGTCACCTACCGGGACGGCAGCTTCCGGATCCTCGACGTGGGCGGCTTCGTCGCCGTCGGCAATCTCACCGACAAGGCGATCCACGACTGGACGTACGCGATGCTGGTGAGCACCGGGCCGCTGCCCTCCTCCGTGCCGGTGAACGAGCTGGCACCGACCCTGGTCGGCACCGACCTGCCCGGCTGGATCCTGTCCCGGCCGGTGGGCGAGGGCCTGCTCGAGGCGATCTCCCACGGCGAGGGGTACGTGTCGACCGCCGACCTGTCCGCCTGGGAGGTGGATGCCGAGCAGGTGTTCTCCGCCGTCCGGACCCGCTTCGCGCTCACCCCGTTCGAGCCGGTCACCCGCGTCGACGGCGTGGTGGTCGTCTCGTCGGAGGACTGGACCGCGAGCGCCTGGGCGCTCTATCCGACCGTGCTGAAGATCGCCCTCGGCGTCTTCGACGCGCCGGCGCTGGTGTGGCTGCCCGACTCCGGTCACCTGGTCGCCGCCCCGGCGAACAACCCGGCCGCCCGCGAGGCCGCCCGGGCCGAAGCGGCCCGGATCTACGCGCAGTCCCCGCGGCCGCTGTCGCTGGAGGCGTACGTGTCGCACAGCCGGTACCTCGAGCGGGCCTGAGGGCGAGGGCGCGCCGGGGCCCGGCGGATCACAGCGAGGTGGGTCACGGCGGGCCGGGTCACTGCGAGGCCAGCGCCTGGACGACCAGGCTGCTCTGCGAGACGACCTGTTCCAGCGTCTGGTTGACCAGACCGACCCCGACCACGGCGGCGTTGTCGCCACGGACCACGCAGACGTCCTGACCGGTGCTGTAGCGCCCGCACATGCCGGCCCCGACCTGGTGCACCGCCGTGATGGAGAGATCGTTGATCAGCGTGGTGGTGTCGCTCACCGGGCGGACCGCCATCACCAGGAGCTCCTTGTCATTGCCCTTGTAGTACGTGCCGGTGACCGTCTGGGCCTGGCCACCGCCCAGCGCCATCGTCGTCGGCGAGGGCTGGGCGTTCGGGTCGATGACCAGGTCGCCGGCCTTCCGGGGCAGCACGATCGGGGTGGTGGCCGGATTGGCCGAGGACGACCGCGAGCCCGCCTGCGAGGACAGCCAGCCGATCAGGACCACGACCCCCAGGACGACGACCGCGGCCGCGATCGACACCATGATGGTCATCCGCTTGGGGGATGTGTCACGGGCAGTGCTCATCGGATCCTCCGCTCGGTGTCCCTCGGTGAGGGCGCGCGACCTCCACAATAACCGGGCACCCGAGGGCCCCCGGACCCCCGGGACGCACCGTCGGGCGAGCGATCGTCAGGCGAGGACGGACTCGACCGCGTCCTGCAGCTCCATCTTGGTCCGGGCGCCCTGGAAGCGCCTGACCTCCCGCCCGCCGACGAAGATCTGCACCGTCGGCACCCCGTGGACGCCCTGCTCGGCCGGCGTGACGGGGTTCGCGTCGGTGTCCAGCCGGACGAACCGGACGCGGTCGCGGAACCGGGTGGCGAGCTCCTGGAGGATGGGGTCCAGCTGGCGGCAGGGGGAGCACCAGGCCGCCGAGTGGTGGACGACCACCGGCACAGCGGCGCTGAGCACGCTGTCGGCGAAGGTCGCATCGGTCACGGCGTCCAGGGGCTGGTTCTCCACGGGCCGGGAGTCTAGCCCGCCCCCGGGGCAGCGCCGGCGGCTCAGGCTCCCCGGGCGGCGAGCCAGCGCTCGGCGTCGAGGGCTGCGGAGCAGCCGGTCCCGGCGGCCGTGATGGCCTGCCGGTAGGTGTGGTCGACCACGTCACCGCAGGCGAAGACACCGTCCAGGTTGGTGGCGGTGCTGTCCCTGGCGACGCGTACGTAGCCGCCCTCGTCGAGCTCGACCTGACCGCGGAAGAGGTCGGACCGGGGGTTGTGCCCGATCGCGATGAACAGGCCCTCCACCGCGACATCGCGCAGGTGCCCGGTCCGGGTGTCCTTCAGGGTGACCGACTCGACCTTGCCGTCGCCGTTGATCCCGGCGACCTCACTGTTCCAGGCGAAGTGGATCTTCGGGTCCGCCATCGCGCGGTCGATCATGATCCGGGACGCGCGCAATTGGTCGCGGCGGTGGATCATCAGCACGGAGCTGCCGAACCGGGACAGGAAGGTGGCCTCCTCGACGGCGGAGTCGCCGCCGCCGACCACGGCGATCGGCTTGTCGCGGAAGAAGAACCCGTCACAGGTGGCGCACCAGGAGACACCGTGGCCGGCCAGCCGGTCCTCGTCGGCCAGGCCGAGGCGGCGGTAGCCGGAGCCGGTCGCCAGGATGACCGCGCGGGCGTGATGGGTGTCGTCGGCGGAGTCCTTGACCACCTTGACATCGCCGGTGAGCTCGACGTCGATGACGTCCTCGGTGATGAACTCCGCACCGAACTTCTCCGCCTGGGCGCGCATCGCGTCCATCAGGTCGGGGCCCTGGATGCCCTCGGGGAAGCCCGGGAAGTTCTCCACCTCGGTGGTCGTCATCAGGGCACCGCCCGCGTCGACCGCGCCCTCGATGACCAGCGGCTTCAGCTGGGCCCTGGCGGCATAGATGGCTGCGGTGTAGCCTGCCGGGCCGCTGCCGATGATGATCAGGTCGCGTACGTCGCTCATGGGGTTCCTCGCTCGGGGGTCGGTCGCCGGGACAACCGTTCTGCCGGTCCCATTATTCCCATGCCTGCCGTGGCCCGGTGCCATGCCCGCCGCATTCCCGCGCCCGGCGCCGGGGTGTCCCGGGCCCGCTGCGGATGCTTCCACTGTCGTGCCGGATGTTCCCGTGGCCGGGACCGGCGGTGTTCCGTGGCCGCGACCGGCGGGCTCAGCCCTGCGGGTACTTGGCCCGGTACTGCCCGAGGGTGTCGTGCGCCAGGGCGTCCTTCAGCTCGGTGAGCTTGGCCTGGTCGACGATGTCGATCGCCTGCTTGTCGGCCGACCGGCCGGTGCCGGCGACCGGGGCCTGCATCAGGTGGATGTCGTCGCCGGTGATGCCACGCATGGACATCGCGGTCTTCACCAGCTCGGTGTCGGTCAGTGCGCTGTCGACGGTGAGGTACTTCGAGAAGCTGGCCACGAAGTTGGTGAACTGCCCCGGGTTGGCCAGCACGTCGGTGCTCAGCGCCTTGCGCCCGATCGCCTGGACGACCGTACGCTGCCGCTCCGCGCGGTCGAAGTCGCCGCGGGGCAGGTCGTAGCGCTCCCGGACGTACGCCAGTGCCGCGTCGCCCTGGATGGTGATGTTCCCCGCCGGGAAGTTCATGTCCTGGTGGCTGGCCGTCGGGTTGTAGACCTCGACCCCGCCCAGCGCGGTGGTCATGTCCTTGAAGCCCTGGAAGTCAGTGGTGACGATGTGGTCGATCGGGATGCCGAGCAGATCCTGCATGGTGCGGACGGTGAGCGCCTGGCCGCCCCAGGAGTAGGCGGCGTTGATCTTCGCCTGGCCGTGGTCGGGGATCGGCACCCACATGTCACGGGGGAAGGAGATGATCGTGACGTCCTTGCGGTCGGCCGGGATGTGCACCAGCATCAGCGCGTCGCTGCGGCCCCGTTCCTGGCTCGCGTCGCGGGTGTCGGTGCCCATCAGGATGATGTTGAGCGCGTCGCCCTGCTTGGCCTGGGGGGTGATCACACCGCTGGTGCGATGCACGTTGTTGTCGAAGCTGCTGCGGATCGCGTTGAGATAGATGCCGAGGGCGCCGACGACGACCAGGACGATGGCCAGCAGCGCGCCGACCGCGATCAGCACCGGATGCCGCTTCTTCCGTGGCGTACGCCCGGGGTCGCCCGCGGCGGGAGCGCCTGCTGCCTGGAAGATGTCGGTCATCTGCAATCCTCGATAGTCCTGCGGTCCCGCCCGTCGGCGCGGACCGTGTCCGGTGGCAGGCGGACCCCCCACGGGTCCGTCGGCCGGACACTGCCCCCCAGTCTGGCGATCCGAGGCTCAGTTCCCAACCGCGGAGCCCTGGAATTGGACCGCATTGTGCGTCCCGTCACGTGGATCGACGTTGATCGTCACGTTCCCGGCGTCAGCGCGGGGAACGGCGAAGCCGACGTGCACCTTGCGCTGCGCCCCGGCGGGCACCGGGCCGGCGAACCCCACGCCGAAGGTGCCCCCGGCGTCGCTCAGCATCACCGCACCGACGGCGTCGCGGTAGTACCCGTGGATGACCAGCCCGCCGGCGTCGTACGGGGCCGCGGTCCGGTTGGTGATCACGACGTCGGCCGCGACGACCTCGCCGCCGGTGCCCTCCGCGCCGGTGACGCCCGCCGGGGCGGTGGCCGCGGTGAGCCCGTCGATCTGGACCGACAGGCCGTCGGGGAAGTCCGCCGCCTGGTCGACGGTCAGCTTCTCCCCGATCGGCGGGGTGGTCGGTGCATCGGTCGGGTCGGCGGGTGCCGAGACGGCCGCGGTCGCCCCGGAGCCGGGCAGGACGGCCGTCGAGCCGGCCGTGGGCGTGGTCGAGGTGGCGTCCGTGGTGCCGGGTGCGGAGCAGGCACCGAGCAGGGGCAGCAGGAGCAGGAGGGCGGCCACGCCGTTTCGCATGCCCCGACGGTAGCCGATCCGTCCGGGTGCCCCGCGGGGCGGCGCGCGGGCCCACGGTGACCGGCCACGACCAGCGGCGGCTCCCGGTACGGCGACGGGGATCCCGATACTGCGACCGGCCGCGACCGGCGGCGAAATCGGGGTACGGCGACGGCCGGGGCCCGGAGGTCCGCGGAGTGAATCACATCAACTTATGGATGTCAGAAGAAGTATCACGTAGAATCGTCCCATGATCGAGGTCAAGCACCTGCGGCTCATCGCTGCCATCGACAAGTACGGCACCCTGTCGGGGGCCGCCCGCGAGCTGGGCCTGTCCCAGCCGGCGATCACCCAGCAGATGCAGCGCCTCGAGAAGGAGCTGGGCACCCCCCTGGTGACCAAGCAGTCCCGCGGGGTCAGCCTCACCTCGGCGGGTCGGGTGCTGCTGCGCCACGCCGGTCAGGTTCTCCCGTCGCTGTCCCGGGCGGAGTCGGAGATCGCCGCCATCGCCGGTCTGCGTGGTGGTGAGATCCGGATCAGTGCGTTCGCCTCCGGCGCCGCAGCGCTGCTGCCGCGGGCGCTGGCCCGGATGGCCGACGAGCACCCCGGCATCAGCTTCCGGCTGGGCGAGGCGGAGACCGAGGAGTCCCTCGATCTGCTGCGTAAGGGCGACTGCGAGATCGCGCTGGTGTACGAGTACCACTCCGAGAACATGACCCTGCGCCGCCCGGAGCTGCGCCACGACCCCGACGAGATCTGGCAGACCGCGCTCGAGGAGCACATCTGGCTGGCGATGCCCCGCTCGCATCCGCTGGCGGTCGAGGCCGAGGTCGACGTCAGCGAGCTGCGCGGGGCGCGGTGGATCTCCGGCTGTCCGTCCTGTCAGGGCAACCTGGTCGACGTCTGCTCGGTGGCCGGGTTCCAGCCCGACATCACGTACGAGACGGACGACTACATCGCCCTGCAGGGCCTCGCCGCAGCGGGGCTCGGCGTCGCGCTGCTGCCCGACCTGATGCTGATGGCGACCAGGCACGACGCCGGCCTGGTGCTGAAGCCGCTGCTGCAGAAGCGGTTCCGCCGGGTCTCGGTGGTGACGACGAAGGCGCTGGCCTCGGTGCCGGGGGTGCTGCAGACGATGCAGGCCATCGTCGAGGTGGGCCAGGGCCTGCCCCTGCCGGAGGCGGTCGAGGAGTCGGTCGCGGAGGTCGGGGAGCCGGTCGCGGAGCTCGCCTAGTCCGGAGCCTGCGGGACCGAGGAGCCACCATGACCGAGCCCACCCCGTACGACCCGGGTCCGTACGATCACGCCCCGTACGACCCGGGTCGGCCCGCCGGGCCGCGGCGGGCCCGCGGGACCGGCCTGGTCCGCGACGACACCCCGCTGCCGATGGGGGTCAGCCTGATCATCATCGCGGCGGCGCTGGTCGTCGTGGCGGTCGGGCTGCGCTACACCGCGGGGATCATCGCCCCGACGTTCTTCGCCCTCACCCTGGTGCTCACCGTCGGCCCGATGCGGCAGCGCCTGGTGCGCCGGCACCTGCCGGGCTGGCTGGCCAGCCTGCTGATGCTCCTGCTGCTGTACGCGATCATCTTCGGCATCCTGGCCGGCTTCGCCGTGTCGATCGTCCAGCTGGTGGCGGTGCTGCCGCGGTACGCGGGGACGGTCAACGAGATGTCGACCCAGGTGCTGGCCTGGCTGGCCGAGCGCGGGCTCGACACCTCCAACGCGACGCTGCTGCTGGGCCAGATCGATCTGGGCCGCATCATCACCGTGCTGCAGGGCCTGCTCGCCGGGGTGTCCTCGGCCGGCACGATCATCTTCGTGCTGGCGATGGCGGTGGCCTTTCTGCTGGTGGACTCGACCGAGATGGAGGGCCGGCTCGCCTCGTTGCGGCAGTACCAGCCGTACCTGGCGGCCGCGCTCGGCGACTTCGGCTACCGGGTCCGCCGCTACTGGGTGGTCAACACCCTGTTCGGCCTGATCGTCGCGGCGCTGGACACCGTCGTGCTGTTCGCGCTCGGGGTGCCGTTGCCGCTGGTCTGGGGGCTGTTCGCCTGGGTGACGAACTACATCCCCAACATCGGCTTCGTCATCGGCCTGGTCCCGCCGGCCCTGCTCGCCCTGTTGGACGGCGGGCCGGTCGAGGCACTGATCGTGGTGATCGCCTATTCGGTGCTCAACTTCGTCATCCAGGCGGTCATCCAGCCGAAGTTCACCGGCGACGCCGTCGGGCTGAACACCACCGTGACGTTCGTCTCGCTGGTCTTCTGGACCGTCGTGATCGGCGCGCTCGGCTCGATCCTCGCCGTGCCGCTGACCCTGTTCGCCAAGTCCCTGCTGATCGACTCCAGCCCCCGGCTGACCTGGGTGAACGTCTTCCTGCGCTCGAAGGACGCCGAGGAACCGCCGATCCGCCCGCACTGGCCACCCGTGCACGTCCCCTCACTGCCGCGCTGGCTGCCGTGGTCGGCCCAGACCGGCCCGCGCCGACCCGAGCGCGGCCGCCTCGGCCCGGAGGACGCCGACCCGCGCGAGCGAGGTCAGGGGGGCGTGGAAAAATGACAGCACACTGTGATCCGCACGAAGGAGTGATCCGTGACCGAGTTCTTCTATGAGGACATGCTGCCGGCCGTCAAGCCGGACGAGACGCCGTACCGCCTGCTCACCACTGAGGGCGTCCGGACCGTGGAGGGACCCGGTGGGCGTACGTTCCTCGAGGTCGACCCGGAGGCGATCACCCTCCTCACGGAGACGGCGATGCACGACATCGCCCACTTCCTGCGCCCGGCCCACCTTGCGCAGCTGCAGAAGATCCTGCACGACCCCGAGGCGTCGAACAACGACCGGTTCGTCGCACTCGACCTGCTGAAGAACGCCAACATCGCCTCCGGCGGCGTGCTGCCGATGTGCCAGGACACCGGCACCGCGATCGTGTCGGCCCACCGCGGCCAGCACGTGCTGACCTCGGTGCAGGACGAGGAGCCGATCTCCCGCGGTGTCTTCAACGCGTACACCAAGCTCAACCTGCGCTACTCGCAGAACGCCCCGCTGACGATGTGGGACGAGAAGAACACCGGCTGCAACCTGCCCGCCCAGATCGACATCGCCGCCGACACCCATCCCGGTCACGAGACCGAGTACGAGTTCCTCTTCATGGCCAAGGGCGGCGGCTCGGCCAACAAGTCGTACCTCTACCAGGAGACCAAGGCGATCCTCAACGAGGACGCCATGATGACCTTCCTCGACGAGAAGCTGCGGACTCTCGGCACCGCCGCCTGCCCGCCCTACCACCTGGCCGTGGTGATCGGCGGTACCTCCGCGGAAGCCGCGCTGAAGGCGGCGAAGTACGCGTCCGCGAAGTACCTCGACACGCTGCCGACCGAGGGGTCCGCGACCGGCCACGGCTTCCGTGACCCGGAGATGGAGCAGAAGGTCCTGAAGCTCACCCAGGACTTCGGCATCGGCGCACAGTTCGGCGGCAAGTACTTCTGCCACGACGTACGGGTCGTCCGGCTGCCCCGGCACGGCGCCTCGCTGCCGGTGGCGATCGCGGTCTCCTGCTCCGCCGATCGGCAGTGCAAGGGCAGGATCACCCCGGAGGGGGTGTTCCTCGAGCAGCTGGAGTTCGAGCCCGGCCACTACCTGCCCGACGTCACCCACGAGCACGTCGGCACCGAGGACGAGGCGGTCCGGATCGACCTCAACCGGCCGATGGCCGAGGTGCTCGCCGAGCTGAGCCACTACCCGGTGAAGACCCGCCTGTCGCTGACCGGCACCCTGGTCGTCGCCCGCGACATCGCGCACGCCAAGATCCGCGAGCGGCTGGACGCCGGGGAGCCGATGCCGCAGTACCTCAAGGACCATCCGGTGTACTACGCCGGCCCGGCCAAGACCCCGCAGGGGATGGCGTCCGGCTCCTTCGGCCCGACCACCGCGGGCCGGATGGACTCCTACGTCGACCAGTTCCAGGCCGCGGGCGGGTCGATGATCATGCTGGCCAAGGGCAACCGGTCGAAGGCCGTCACCGACGCCTGCGCCGAGCACGGCGGCTTCTACCTCGGCTCGATCGGTGGCCCGGCCGCCCGGCTGGCCCAGGACTGCATCAAGAAGGTCGAGGTGCTGGAGTACCCCGAGCTCGGCATGGAAGCCGTCTGGCGGATCGAGGTGGAGGACTTCCCGGCCTTCATCATCGTCGATGACAAGGGCAACGACTTCTTCTCCCAGGTGAGCAAGCCGATCGCCCGGACGATCCCGGTGCGCGAGGGCGCGAAGTAGGCCCGCTCCCCGCTCGCCGCTGACAGCCCCGCCATCCCGAAGGGGTGGCGGGGCTGCGCCGTGCCCGGTGGGCCGCCCGGCTGGTGGGCCGCCCGGCCGGTGGGCCGGTGGGCCGGGGAGGCAGTTGGTGGGCCGGGGTAGTGACGCCGAGGGCCGCGGCCGTCGGCCCCAGGGCGGCGTCGGGGCGGTGGCGCTGCAGCCTGGTGCGCAGGAACCTCAGGGGTAGAATTCGCTCAGATTCATCCGGGCGTTTCCCTGACATCTCTGTCCATCCCGTCCGTACGGGGTGGATTCCCGGCAGCAGGACCAGGCCCCTCCGGGGCCGGCCGGACCCGTCCGGGGAGTGCTCGGCAGGAGGACTCCGTGACCACTCCGTCCCACCCCGCCCGCTACTGGCACGCCCTGGACGACGGACGTCTTCAGTGCGACGTCTGCCCTCGTGAGTGCCACCTGCGGGACGGCCAGCGGGGCTTCTGTTTCGTCCGGATGCGGGAGGGCGACCAGATCGTCCTCACCACGTACGGCCGGTCGTCGGGATTCTGCATCGACCCGATCGAGAAGAAGCCGCTCAACCATTTCCACCCCGGCACGTCGGTGCTGTCGTTCGGCACCGCCGGCTGCAACCTCGGCTGCAAGTTCTGCCAGAACTGGGACATCAGCAAGTCGCGCGAGATGGACCGGTTGATGGACCAGGCCTCACCCGAGCAACTCGCCGTCGCCGCCCGGACGTACGGCTGCGACTCCGTCGCCTTCACCTACAACGATCCGGTGATCTTCACCGAGTACGCGATCGACACCGCACTGGCCTGCCGGGAACGCGGCGTGCACACCGTCGCGGTGACGGCCGGCTACGTGCAGGGGCAGGCCCGCCGGGACTTCTTCGCCGTGATGGACGCGGCGAACGTCGACCTCAAGGGGTTCACCGAGGACTTCTACCAGCGGCTCACCGGCGCCCACCTGCAGACAGTGCTCGATACGCTTGTCTATCTCAAACGCGAGACATCGGTATGGTTCGAGATCACCACGTTGCTGATCCCCGGCCAGAACGACAGTGACGAGGAACTGCGGGCGATGACGCGGTGGATCATGACCGAGCTCGGCCCCGACGTGCCGCTGCACTTCTCCGCCTTCCACCCCGACTGGCGGATGCAGGACACCCCGGCCACGCCCCGGGAGACGCTGGTCCGCGCCCGTGAGATCGCGATGGAGGCCGGCCTGCACTTCGTCTACACCGGCAACGTCCACCACCGCGACGGGGACACCACCTTCTGCCCGACCTGCCGATCCGCGCTGATCGTGCGCGACTGGTACGACCTGCACAGCTACCGGCTCACCCCCGAGGGACGGTGTCCGGACTGCGGGACCGCCATCCCGGGCCGGTTCGCCGCCGCGCCGGGGCACTTCGGGTCACGACGGATCCCGGTGCGGCTGGCCCGCTGACCGGCAGAAGAGCCCACCGACCCGGCCGCCAGCTGCCAGACTCGCTGACATCACCCGAGAGCTCCCGGTGACAGTCACTCGGAGCTCCCCTGACGCCCACCCGGAACACCCACTCGAGGAGGACCCATGGAGAATTCCCCGTTCGCGAAGCTGCAGGAGGTCCCGCGCTTCCGGCTCACCAGCACCGACATCGCCGAGGGCGTCGAGTTGGCGCCGCGGCACCGCTCGGGCATCATGCAGATCCCCGGTGGCGAGGACGTGTCGCCGCAGCTCAGCTGGTCCGACTTCCCGCCGGCCACCCGATCCTTCGCGCTGACCTGCTACGACCCGGACGCCCCGACCCAGTCGGGCTGGTGGCATTGGGCCGTCCTCGACATCCCGCCGGACTGCACCGCACTCCCCACCGGGGCGGGTGGGCCGGACGGGGTGGGCATGCCCGCCGGGGCGATCTCCCTGCGCAACGACGCCGGTCTGCCGGGCTACCTCGGTGCCGCGCCGCCGAAGGGTCACGGCGACCATCGCTACTTCTACATGGTGCACGCGGTCGACGTGGAGAGCCTCGGCCTCGGCCCGGACACGACGCCGGCGGCGCTCGGCTTCAACCTGTTCTTCCACTCGATCGGGCGCGCCTGGCTCACCCCGACCTTCGGTCACTGAGGCGGTCGGTCACCGGTCCCGCCCCGGGGCGCGGCCCGGCACGGTCGAGTCCGGGCCGGTCGAGTCCGGCAGAGGCGAGTCCAACAGCGCCGACAGCACTGTGATCACGCCCTGGTCGGCGTTGGACGGGGCGACGTGGCGGGCGGCGGCGAGGACGTCGGGGTGGGCGTTCGCCATGGCGTACGAGTGCTCGGCCGCGGCGAGCATCTCGACGTCGTTGAGGTAGTCGCCGAAGGCGATCGTCTCGGCGGGGCCGATGCCCATCGCCGCCTGCAGGCTGCGGACCGCGTTGCCCTTGTTGGCCCGGTCGGCCATCAGGTCGACCCAGTGGTGGCCGGAGATGACGACCCGGTGGTCGGCGCCCAGCGGGGCCAGGGCCTGCGCGGTCAGCGCGGAGCTCTCGAAGTCGAAGACGGCGATCTTCAGCACCTCGTCCTGCGGGGCCAGCACGTCGTCGACCGTCGCCAGGGCCGCGTAGTAGGGCTCGGCCTGCGACACGAAGGCTGCATCGCGGCGTTCGATGTAGGCCGACGACTTGCCGCACAGGACGACGCCGACGTCGCGGCCGGATCGGGCGAGTGCCCGGACCCGCCCGATCGCGTCCTCGACGAACGGCCGGTCGAGCGGCCTCGAGCTCAGTTCGACCTCGTCGCGGACGACGATGGAGCCGTTCTCGGCGATGAAGACCATCCCGTCGCCGGCCCGGTCGAACTGCCGGCGCAGGGTCGCGTACTGACGACCACTGGCCGGGGCGAAGGCGATGCCACGCTCCCGCATCCGGGTCAGCAGCGGCCACAGCGCGTCGGGGACATCGCCGGCCTCATCGAGCAGGGTGCCGTCCATGTCGGCGACGACGAGCCGGATCCCGGCGGGGACCGGCGGCAGCTCCACCCCGGAGCTGGGGACAGCCCCGGGGTTGCAAGCGGTGGGGACAGCCCCGAGAGCGTAGGACGCAGCAATGACCCCGGGGGTACGTGGGGTGGGCGTGGGACCCTGCGCGGAAACAGGGGTGGGGGCGAGGCGGTCGGTCACGCGATCTCTCCTGGCGCTGCCGCACCGGTCACGGTACCGCCGGTGCTGGGACGTACGTCCGCCGGGCAGGCTGCGGTGCCGGCGGGCCCCGGGCGGTCCGCACGCGCCGATTCTACGTCGTACGCCCCGGCGACCCTTCGGGCCCGTGCGTCCGGGGCCCTCGCTGCGGACGCGACGGCGGATCCGGCCCTCAGGACAACCGGCCGGCGAGGATCTGCTCGATCAGCGCGTGGGTGCTGGGCACCGCGATCTCGCAGGCGTCGCGCACCTCGGCGGGGGAGTGGGTGAGGGCGATCGGATGGTCGGCCTCGGCGTGCATGCTCAGGTCGTTCCAGGAGTCACCGATCGTCCAGACCGGCCCGTGGGCCGGGAGCAGCTCGGTCAGCAGGTGGCGCAGACCGAGGCCCTTGGTGGCGCCGGCCGGGACGATGTCGAGGAAGATCTGGTTGCGGTGCACGACCGCCCGGTCACCGGTCAGCTCGGCCAGTGAGTCCGCCAGCCGGCTGCGGTCGTCGTCGCCGGGGACCAGCAGCGGGATGCCGAACAGCTGCTGGGTCGCGACCCACGCGGCATCGGCCGGTTCGAACGCCGGCAGGATCATCGAGTGGGTCCCGGCCCGGTTGAACACCTCGTAGTCCCGCTCCATCGTCGAGGCGTAGAGTGCCAGCCGCTCCTCGCGGACCGTACGGAACACCTCGGGGAACAATGCCGGGTCGTGGGCCGTCACCGACAGGGGCACCAGGTCCCCGTCGGTGATCACCGCCCCGGTGAAGGCGATCACGTAGTCGGGCCGGGGCAGACCGGCGTGCCACACCCGGCGGGTGGCGTCGACCGACTTGCCGGTGTTGAGGACCAGGAGGTTGCCGGCCTCGGTCCAGGCCCGCAGCGCCGCCGCCTCGACCGCGGGCACCTGCCCGTCGAAGACGATCGTGCCGTCGAGGTCGCAGACCAGGACAGCGGGTCCGGCGTGCTCGGCGCTGCTCAGTTGGGGATCCACCGCATCATCCTTCGTCGGGGTGAGGTGGTCCAGCTTAGGTCAGCGCCCCGTGTGCCGATCCGCTGGGGCGGGGCAGCCGGGAGGGGCGGACGGGAGGACCGACCGGGCCGGACCGCGTCCCGGTGTCACGAACGACACGTCACGGTGACGGGGACCGGGGGTACCCTCGTCGAAAATCTCATTCAATATTCAACCGGACCGGTGACGTTCCTGCGGGATCCGCCGGCACGGGTGTGCCCCCAGAACGGACCCTGATGAACGAATCCGCGCTGCCCGCCCGCCGCCTCGACCAGCCGCTGCTCGGCATCGTCGTCCTCGTCGTGGCCGTCGCCCTCTCGCTGGGCTTCATCTCCCTGTTCTCCTGGCCCACTTTCCGCGACTGGGTGTCGTACGGCCTGGTCTGTGCGGTGCCGAGCCTGTTCGTGATCGGCGCGTTCTGGCACGCCGAGTGCCCCGGCCGGATCGGTCGCCTCGGCCAGCCCCGGCGGGGCCTGGCCTTCCTCGGGCTGGCCCTGGTCAACGCGGCCGTCATCGCCACCCTGCTCATCGCGCTGTTCGGCGGCGGGCTGACCCCGCCGACGCCGAACGTGGCCCACATCGCCATCATGGCCGTGCCGTACACCTTCCTACTGGCGGTGATCTGGGGCGGCCAGCCGTTCCGGGCGATCTCCTCGCCGGTGCTCGGCGGCTACCTGCTGATGCTCGTCGCGTACGGGCTGTCGATCGTCACCTATCTGGTGTTCGCCAACTACAGCTCCTTCGAGGGCGGCCCGGCGTACGTCGCCACTCTCGACCCGCACGGGCCGTTCGACATCTGGCCGGTGATGACCACCGTCGTCACCTCGATGGCCGCCGGGCTGCTGCTCCTGCACCTCGGCCACTGGCCGCTGACCGAGCGGATCCGGACGAACCCGACGACGGCGGCCCTCGCCTCGACCGGCCTGATCGCAGTCGTCACCGCCGTGGTCGAGGCGATCGGTGTGGGGCTGTTCGGGCTGCCCTGGCCCACCATGCTCACCGGCGTGACCGTGGCGTTCCTGTTCGGCTCCATCGTCGTGCAGAACATCCTGCAGGGCACCGTCCCGGCCCCGCGGGCCCAGCCGGCGCGCGGCCTCGTCTCGGCGCTGATCGCGGCCGTGGTGGGCGTGGCGCTCGGGCAGCTGTACGTGCTCGTCCTGCCGGCGGTCGCAGACGACGTCGCGTTCGGGGCACCCGGCTTCCAGGGCGAGGTGTGGCTGGCGTCCGCGCTGCTCGCGGTCACCTTCCCGCTGCTGGCGGTGATGAGCGACTGCTTCGCCTTCTGGCCGTTCGTCCGGGTCGACCCGGTTGCGGCACTGCCGGGGGTGTCCGGGGTTCCGGAGACCGGGGTTCCGGACATCGGTGTTCCCGAGACCGGCGTTCCCGAAGCCACGATCGACTGAGCGGTCACGGGTCTGCCGATGTACGGCTCGCCCGGTGCGCGGCTCGCCCCCATGGACCACTTGCGCGCATGGCTCACTCCGGACACGACTCGCCCCACACACGACATTGTGATCAATTTGTGATCTTTTCTGTTGTTGTCTAGGCTGACTCCGGCCCCGACCGGAAGGCAAATGATCGTGAGCCATGCACGTCGAGCGGCGTCCCGCACCCCCTGGACCACCCTGCGGGATGCTGCGCGCCCCGGCAGGACCACCCCCCACGCCACCCGGGCACTGGCGGAACCGGCCGCCCCACACCGCCGGCGCGATGTCAGGCGTGGCGCCCGCCTGGTGATGTCAGGCGTCGCGGTCGCCGCACTGGCGTCCGGCACCGCGGTCGCGATGACCCACGTCGGCAACATCCGGAAGCAGCACGCCGCCCCGGCGGTCACCACCGCCGCGGATCGTACGGCCGACCGGGCCACCAGGTCCGAGGAGCGCACCCCAACCGCGGTCTCCTCGGCGGCACCGAGCCTCACGCCGAGCGCCGCCCCCAGCGCGACGCCGAAGGCCTCCGCCACGGCGTCCACCCAAGGGGCTGTCCCGGTGTCCACGTCGGGGCGCTGGCAGCCGAAGGCCGGCGAGTCGTTCGTCATCCAGTACACCGGGACGGTCGACCTGAACCGGCCGGCGAAGGTCTACAACCTCGACTGGGAGAACACCACCGCCGCGCAGGTGCAGCAGCTCCATTCCCGGGGCGTCCACGTCATCTGCTACCTGAGCGCCGGGTCCTCCGAGAACTGGCGTCGCGACGACGCCAAGTTCCCGGCGTCGGTCAAGGGCGAGGCCCTCGACGGCTGGCCCGGCGAGAACTGGCTCGACGTACGCCGGACCGCCACACTGATGCCGATCATGGCGGCGCGGATGGACGTGTGCAAGCAGAAGGGCTTCGACGCGATCGACCCGGACAACACCGACGGCTGGTCACAGCAGACCGGCTTCGCGATCACCAAGGCCGACCAGGTCACCTACCAACGCGCGCTGGCCGACGCCGCACACCAGCGCGGTCTGGCGATCGGGCTGAAGAACGATGTGGAGCAGGTCTCCCAGATGGCCGACATCGTCGATTTCGCCGTCAACGAGCAGTGCCACGAGTACGGGGAATGCGGCGCGTACTCGAGCTTCCTCGCCTCCGGCAAGCCGGTCTACAACGTCGAGTACGCCGGCGGGTGCCCTACCGGTCGCCCGGCCGGCATGTCGTCGTACGTCGCGAAGCTCGAACTCGGCCCGGGCGGCACCATCTGCTGACCCCCGCCGTGCCGACCCGGGCCTGCGGCCCTCCGGCGCTGCCCCGGGGGCTGTTGCTCTCCCGGGTGGCTGCTGAGCCCCGGGGCGGGGGCCGCGCACGTCAGCGGTCGGCCTGTCGCGGTCGCAACTGCGCCAGATCCAGCATGCGCTGCAGGTCGGTGGGGGAGATGATGCCGACCAGCCGCCCGTCGTCGAAGACGAACGCTCGTCCATCCGGGGAACCCTGCAGCTTCTCGAGCAGCTGGGTGGCGGTGTCGTACGGGGACACCACCGGCACCTGGGCCAGCGGCACGGCCACCTGGCCCACCGTGGCGCGCTGCTCGCCGTGGGCCATCGCCGCCCGGACCCGGCGCATCGTCAGCAGGCCGACCACCCGGCCCTGCGGGTCGACGACCGGGAAGGACGTGAACCGTGAGGTCATCGCGTGGTTGACGTAGTCCTCCAGGGTCATGTCGGCCGGCAGCACCACCGGGTGCGCCGTCATCACCTGGCCCACGCGTACGTCCCGCAGGGCCGCGGACAGCAGGACGTGGGACTCCTCGGCCCGGGCCGCCCCGAACAGGAACCAGCCGATCAGCGCGAACCACAGCCCGTTGATCGGGGCGCCGGCGAAGAACAGGAAGACACCCACCGCGATCAGGGCGACACCGAAGGCGCGCCCCACGGCGGCCGCCCGCCGGGTCGCCAGGGCCCGGTCACCGCTGCGCCGCCACAGCCAGGCCCGCAGCACCCGCCCGCCGTCGAGCGGGAAGGCGGGCAGCAGGTTGAACGCGCCGAGCAGAGCGTTGATCAGCGCCAGCCACTGCGCCACCGCGATCGCCAGGGCCGGGGCCCCCAGCGCGCCGAGGGCGACCGCCACGCCGGCGAACACGGCGCCGAGCCCGAGGCTGACCAGCGGACCGATCACGCCGATGCGGAACTCATCGCTCGGCCCCTCGGCCTCCTGCTTGAGCTTCGACACCCCACCGAACACCCACAGAGTGATGCCCTCGACCTCGAGCCCCTTGTGGGTGGCCAGCAGGGCGTGGCCCAACTCGTGGGCCAGCAGGCCACCGAAGTACAGCAGTGAGGCGATGACGGCCGCCACCCACCGGGCCGTCGGGCCCGCCCCGGCGACCTGGGTGAACTGCAGGGTCGCCAGGCTCCAGGTGATCAGCAGGAAGATGATCACCACGCTCCACTGGAGTCTGATCTCGATCCCCGCGATCCGTCCCAGACGGATGTCCGCGCCCATGTCGCCACCACCTTGTGCCGGAGGAACGATCCTTTCCCTTCAGCCTACGTGGCGTCGGTACGGGCCGGAGCGGAGAGCGGGGGCTCCGCCTGTCGCGACCACGACCCGGAAGACACCTGCAGAGGCAATGATGGACATCCGGCCGTACGGTCGGAAGGACAGCCGGGACCGGACCGACGAGCGTCCCGGGCGACAAGAAGGGGGACGCATCGTGGCGTTCGAGGATGCACTGACCGATCTCGCGTCGAAGGTCTCGGAGTACCGGGAGACACTGCAGACCGAGGAAGCGACGAAGAACGCGGTCATCATGCCGTTCATCAGCCGAGTCCTCGGGTACGACGTGTTCAACCCGGCGGAGGTGGTGCCGGAGTTCATCTGCGACATCGGCACGAAGAAGGGCGAGAAGATCGACTACGCGGTCATGCGTGACGGCGTGGTCCAGATGCTCATCGAGGCCAAGCAGATCGGCACCCCGCTCACGCTCGAGAATGCGGGGCAGCTCGTACGCTATTTCCACGTCTCGAATGCCCGGATCGGCGTCCTCACCAACGGCCAGTACTGGAACTTCTACACCGACCTCGACAAGCCCAATGTGATGGACGAGAAGCCGTTCCTGCGCCTGAACCTTCTTGACGTCGACCCGTACACGCTGCCGGAACTGAAGAAGCTCACCAAGTCCACGTTCGACCTCGAGTCCGTCCTCGTCGCGGCCGAGGAATTGAAGTACGTCTCGGCGGTGAAGGCCGAGATTGCGCGCGAATTCGCCGAACCGGACGAGGACTTCATGCGTCTGTTCGCGACCCGCGTCTACGAAGGATCGTTGACGGCGAAGATGCGCGAATTCTTCCTCGGTATCACGCGCAAGGCGGCCACCCAGTACATCAATGACCGCGTGAACGAACGACTCAAGTCCGCGCTGCAGGGGCAGGGCCCGGCCATCGGCGCCGCGGTCCCGGTCCCCGACACCGCCGGTGCCGACGTCGAGGGCGACAGTGACAGCGAGACCGAGGACGCCGACCGTGGCATCGAGACGACCCAGGAGGAGCTCGAGGCCTACAACATCGTCCGGGCGATCGTCGCCTCCGAGGTGCCACTGGATCGGGTCGCCCACCGCGACACCAAGTCGTACTTCGGGGTCCTGCTCGATAACAACAACCGCAAGCCGATCTGTCGACTGCACTTCAACCGCAAGCAGAAATACCTCGGCCTGTTCGACGGCGAGAAGAACGAGACCAAGATCCCCCTCGAGCGGGTCGAGGAGATCTACGACCACGTCGACGCGCTGCGGGCGACCGTCGACGCGTACGTCGATTGAGCGAACTCGGACCGAGGATGTCGCCGGACCACGTGGGGTCGCGGGACCTGTGGGCACGTACAGCCGTGCGCCGAACCGGTTTCGTGTGAAACGTCGACCGCTCTACTCCCCGTGAGATGCTGCTGAGGGGCAGGGCAGGCCGCGGGTGTGTCATGCCGGCGACCGGCCGCCCCTGACAACTCGAGGGGGAACGGCGATGGGGTGGGGATTCCGGCGGAGCGTGAAGATCGCTCCCGGTGTACGGCTGAATCTGGGCAAGAAGAGCGCATCGGTCCGGTTCGGGGGGCGCGGGTTCGGTGTCACGAAGTCGACGACCGGCCGGACGACGGTGTCCGGAGGGATCCCGGGCACCGGTGTCTACTACCGCGAAACCGTCAAGGGTGCTGCTCCGAAGCCGCGCCGCGGGCACAGGGTGGCCGATCAGGCTGCGGGGCCCGATGAGCCGCATGGAGCCGAGGAGCCGACGTGGCCGGGCGCGGGGACGTCGGGCGTGCCGATGGCGGCCGTGGCTCCGGAGCAGTCGCCGAAGCGCAGGCCGGCCATCTGGCAGTACGTCGTCCTGGCTGCTGCCGTCGTGGCGATGATCTTCTCGCTGGCAGGCATCGCAGGGGCGGCGCTGATGCTGGCGGGTGTCGGGCTCGCGGGCTGGGCGATCGTCCAGTCCAGCGAGGTGAAGTGGCCGCTGATCGCGGCGGGTGTTGCACTGCTGGTCGCCGGCATCGGGCAGTCGAGCGCACAGGCCGAGCAGCGGCCGCCGGTGCCGACCCCTGCCGCGACGGTGACGGCGACCGTCACGGCCACCCCGACACCACCCGTCACTCCTGCGCCCACGCCCACTCCGACGCCGACGCCGACAGCACAAGCCAGTCCGTCGGCCGTTGTGGCGCCCCTCGCAGCCACGCAGACCAGCAAGGCAGCAACGAGCGGGTCCGGCAGCAGCGGGTCAGGCAGCACGAGCGGGAAGACCGGCTCCTCGAACGGCGGCACGAGCAGCAGCTCGGTGTCGTACGCGAACTGCAAAGCTGCGAAGGCCGCCGGTGCGGCGCCACTGCACCGTGGCGATCCGGGGTACTCGTCGAAGCTCGATCGTGACGGTGACGGTGTCGCCTGCGAGTAGCTCGTCGCTGATCGTCGACGGCGCCGACCCTGTCCGCCAGGTCGCGATCGCGGCCCGAGCCCCAACACGAGTCAGCCGCGATCGGCCCGACGGCTTGGGCCGGGAGGAGGACACCCTCGCCCTGTGGCCGGCGCTGACGCCCCTGCTCGCGATCCTCGCGCGAGTGGGCGCGTACCGGCTGGCAGCCCGCGGCTGGGTGGGGAGGGCGAGGATGCCCGGCGGGGTCGCCGCGTTCTACCGCGGGCGCCGCAGTGCGGATGCCACGAGCGGGGTGACCGCGGTTCCGAGGAGCAGCGCGGCCATTGCGATCAGGGCGGTGGTCGTCCGGCCGAGACTCGCCGGGGTGTGGGCCCAGGCCCAGGGCGCGTACGGCCACAAGGACGTGGCGAGCGCGCCGGCGCCGAGGACGAGGCTGACGATGAGGCCGATGCCGTTGACGGCCGCGGTGAGGCCGGGCGACCAGCGGACGGTGAGCCAGAATGCGGCGACGAGCAGCATCCACCCCACGGCGAGCGACAGTAGGGCCGCTCGGAGCGTCCGACCCGGGTCGGCGCCGGTCGCGAGGGTGAGCAGGCCGGCGATCAGGACGGTGAAGGTCAGGACGACTTCCAGGGTGAGGAGCCGCGCGAGCATGATCCGGCCGAGGCGATGCCGGGTGATGGCGATGGCGGGCCAGGCGTCGCGGGTGCTGGTCCAGCCGATGATGCCCAGCAGCACCGCCCCCACCGGCACGAGGACGAGCTCGGCGAAACCTTCGGCGTAGCCGGGGCTGCGCCAGAGCAGCACGACCCCGAGCTGGAGGACGAGGCCCGCCGGGATGAGCCAGGACAGGGGCGTACGCCGCAGTGAGCCCGGCTGCCCCAGCAGCAGCGGCGGCCGAGTGCGCCTCACGGGCCCGGCCGGGAGCGGGGCGAACGATGCCGTCGCCGCGGGCACCTCACGGGCCTGTCGCTGTGCGGACTGTGGTGCGGCGGGCCGTGCCTGGGAGTGCGGCCGGTGGAGGATGCGTCCGGCGAGCAGGTGGACGACCAGGAGGATGAGGAGCGTCGCCGCGGTCAGCAGCAGCGCCGTCGTCGGGCTCTCGACGGTGAGGGGATCGTCCGGTGCGAGCGCGATGCCGTTGGCGTGGGTGCCGAGCAGCGGGAGCACGGCGCGCACCGGCCAGGCGGGCGGGATCAGCATCCACTGCGGGTGCTCGGCGGTGAGGACGCCGGCGAGCGTCCAGACGGCCGCCAGGATCAGTACGGCGGCGGTGCCCCAGTGGGCGGCGAGGAGCTCGAGCACCGGGTACAGCACGATCGCGCCCAGGGTGAGTGCCCCGGCGAGCGCGAGCAGTCGTGCGGTGGGGAAGGTCGCAGGAGCGGCGAGACGACCGATGACGGCGGCGGGGGCGAGCACGAGCAGATTCGTGAACGCCACCACCACAGCACAGACGAGCATCCGGCACAGCCCTGCGGTGACGGGGCTCCCGGGCCGCCACCAGGCTCCGCCGCCGCGGGCACGGCGCTCACGGATGTGCACCAGGGCGAGCAGCAGCGCCGCGGCGGGCCCGGAGAGGCTGGTCGCCCACATCACGGCTCCCGCGATCAGGCTGTTCCACCCGGTCGTGGCTCCGGTGGCCCGGACGATCACGACCTGCACGGTCCCGAACGCCAGGCCGAGCAGAGGGACGATCCATGCTCCCGAGCGTGGCCAGCGGCGGATCTCGGCCAGCAGCATCCCGCTCATCGCACGGCCGCTCATCGTACGGCCTTGCGGGTCACGGCCTCACGGGTCTCGGTGAGGGTGAAGTAGGCGCGTTCGAGGTCTCCGTCGGGTGCGAGCCGCGTCAGCGGCCCCTCGTATTGCAGGCGTCCGGCGGCGAGGACGCCGATGTCGTCGGCGATCTGCTCGACCTCGCCCAGCACGTGGCTGCTCACCAGCACTGCGCGGCCCGCGTCTGCGAGGTCGCGCAGGAGTCCGCGCAGCTCGCGGATGCCCTCGGGGTCCAGGCCGTTCTGGGGTTCGTCGAGGATCAGCAGTTCCGGGTCGCCGAGCAGCGCGATCGCCAGCGCGAGGCGCACCTTCATCCCGGTGGAGAACCTGGCGGCTGCCCGCCGCCCCGTGTCCGCGAGCCCGACCGCGGCGAGCACGTCGCGCACACGGTCGGGTCCGACACCGAGCAGAGCGGCGTGCACCTGCAGGTTCTGGGTCGCGGACAGGTGGCCGTAGAGCGCCGGCCCGTCGATCGAGGCGCCGACCCGGGCCAGGCTCGTCCGGGCGAACGGGGAACCGAACAGCCGCACCTGCCCACTGGACGGAGTGAGGAGCCCGACGAGGAGCTTCATCGTCGTGGACTTCCCGGCACCGTTGCGGCCCAGCAGCCCGTACACCCGGCCGGGCCGGACCCGCAGGTCCAGGCCGGTGAGCACCGGACTGCGCCGGTACCCGTAGGACACATCGACCAGTTCCGCCACCGGCGTCGCCTGAGAAGAAGTCATTGTTCCATCCTTTTTGCTACATCCTGTAGCAGGTTGACTTGCGGGTCGCCCGTGTGCAGACACGGGTGGGGTGGTGCCGTACCGCGATGCAGTGTCGTACGGGTGGGGTGGTGCCGTACGGGAAGGCGGTGTTTGCGGGGGAGGTGGGGGTCAGAGGAGCAGTAACCAGAGCGGCACGATCACCGTGCTCACCGCCGCCACGGCCCGGGTCAGGGTCGGGTCGGAGCCGTGCGCGAGAGTCGCGACGCGCTGCTCGGCGCCACCCGGGCTGCCGAAGCCGAGGGCGGGGGTGGGGGCGGATGCAGGCGTCCGCGTGCTTGCGGCGTCGATGATGGCGCGGGCGACCCGGAGGCGGCCGTGTCGGCGAGCAGCCGTGGCGTCGGCGGATTCTTCCAGCGCATCGCGCAGATCCTCCAGCAGGCGCGCCGACCCGGGGATCCACCACCACAGCACCAGCGCGGCGCGGGCGAGCAGGAGCAGCAGCGGATGCCGCCCCCGGGCATGCGCCTGCTCATGACGCAGGATGACCGCACCGTGCTCGCCCTCCCACACGTCGGAGGAGAGGAGCACTCGCGTACGCCACAGGCCGACCGTGAGGGCGACGCCACGACCGGGCACGAGGATGAAACCCGACGGATGTGCCTCGCCTTCCAGTCCGGTGAGTGCTCGGGTCTGACGGGCCGCGCGGACCGTCAGGACGATGAGCGCGGCAGAGGGCACCAGGAGCAACGCGTCAGTCACCAGGATGGCGACGATCTGGGCGATCCATGCGGACGGTGCCGGGTAGTTCGCCATACCCCACGCGATCGGCGCACGCCACGGCACCGGCAGATGCGGTGCCAGCGCCGGAACGTACGGCACCGCGATCGCGGCCACCGGCAGCACCGTTATCGCGAACAGCACCGCGGCGCGAGCTCGCGGGTCCACGTGCTGCAGCGATGAGCGGGAGGCTGCCCAGATCGCCCGCAGCAGGAGCGGCGCGAGCAGGAGCACGACCTGTGGGTACAGCAGCAGCTCAGTCATCGCCGTCCTCCGCTTCCATCTCGCGGAGCATCTGACGCAACCTGGCCAGTTGGGCAGGATCCTGTCGGGCGCGATCCACGAAGAACGACACGGCCAGGTCACCGTGGCGGTCGAGCAGCTCATCGACCGCGCCCCGGGTGACGAGCGCTTCGGTCTCTGCTCTCGTACGGACCGGCGAGTAGATGAACTGCCGACCCTCGCGCTCGCGGGTCAGCTCCCCCTTGACCACCAACCGCTCCATGATCGTCTTCACCGTGCTGTAGGCGATCTGCTGGCCATCACGTACCAACTCCGAGTGGACCGTCCGGACGTCCACCGGGGCATCCCGCCAGACGCGCTCCATCACCCGCAGCGCGAGCGGGCCGTAGCGGCCGGACAGGCCGGAAGGATGATCATCGGACCCGGAAGCGCGATCATCGGACGACATGCGACACACTGTAGCAGAAGGTGTGCATCTGGGTGATGGGCCAGACGCTGCGGGACCTTCAGACGCTGCGGGAAATGTGCATACGCGGCGGGACTTCCGGTCGCGTTCGGTATTCCCTGCAGCGTCTGGCACTGGCGCATCGTTTGGCGGAGACGCCGTGCACTTCTGCCGAGCTGTGTGATGTCGCCCGGGTTTCGATCCGGATGTCGCGCGGCAGTCCATCGACATGCCGGCCCGCGCGTAGGTCACGGCGAAGACGATCAGCTGAGGGCCGTCATGCGTGATCAGGGGCCCGAACCGAGTCCCGGATGACATGCGCCCGGCGAGGTCGGCTCGGCACCAGATCCATGTCAGAGATACCCACACCGGAGAGCCGCCGAGGGCTCGGCGCGAAACGGGCCACTCCGGGTGCAGAACTTCTCAGCGATTGCCCCTTGAGCCAGTAGTCTTCCGCCGGAAGGCGTGGCCGACCGACAGCTGGCCGGCGGCCACCGGACATTCGGGACGAGTCCTGACCGTGTCGCGTCCCGGCCACGTGCAGAGGCCCTCTCCCGTTCGGGAAAGGGCCTCTGACAAAGGGAAAAACGTGGAGCACAGGGGACTCGAACCCCTAACCCCCGCCTTGCAAAAGCGGTGCGCTGCCAGTTGCGCCAGTGCCCCTTGTTGAGTTGTCCGGGCCAACGCAGGTGTGTCACCCGCTGCGTCGATGTCCCGAGCGCGGCGTACGACGTACGCGACGACCACCTACGATACGGGACCATCGGCAGGTTGCCCAAACGGTGCGCCACCGCAGACCGCCGGGACGGCGCGCCCATCCCGTGCACGCGGACGGGGCCTGTGACCATCCCGCGATCGGCCAGCGGGCCAGCGTGCGGCGGAGGACCCGATGCTTGGTGACCCGGTTGGCCGCGCCAGGTGCACATCCGACGAGCGGCGACCCGATGTGCTCAAGGCGTACGCTCGGCCACGTTCCCGGCAGCAGGGCCCCGGGCACCATGGCGGGCCTGCACCTGAGGACCGGATGCCCCCGATGACGCCACCCCGCGGTGCCGATCCGGCCACATCTCTCAGGGTGTGGTTCGGTCCGGCTGCGGTGCCGACCTATTCTGTACCCCAAGTGGCACTGTGTCCACGAGAAGCAATCCGTCCTGCCTGACGTGGAGGTGCCTCGCCATCACCGGGTCGGCAGCCGACCGCCGAGGACATCCATGGATCACAAGACCCCGCAACCGCGACCCGCGGCACGTGGTTCCCGCCGAGGACCCGCCGCGAAGACGTCGAGGTGGCGGAGGATGGCCCTCTGGCAGAAGATCCTCACGGTTCTGGTCTCGGGCGTCCTCGCGGTCGTGTTGGTCGGCGGCGTCGCGTTCGCCGGGCTCTACGCGACCACGAAGGTGCCCGATCCGAACGCGGACTTCCAGACCAACACCACCTACCTCTACTACGGCGACGGTACGACGCAGCTGTCCGATCTGGCGGTGCAGAACCGGACGAGCCTGACGTACGACCAGATCCCGAAGGCGATGAAGGACGCCCAGGTGGCGGCCGAGGACCGGACGTTCTGGACCAACCCGGGCATCTCGCCGATGGGCATGCTGCGTGCGTTCATCGCGATCGCGTCCGGCAAGGATGTGCAGGGCGGCTCGACGATCACCCAGCAGTACATCAAGCTGATGTACCTGACGCCGCAGAAGACGGTCTCCCGCAAGGTGAAGGAGGTCATCCTCGCGCTCAAGCTGAGCGATCGGCTGAGCAAGGAGGAGATCCTCACCAACTACCTCAACACCGTCTACTTCGGTCGGGGTGCGTACGGTGTGCAGGCCGCGTCGCAGGCGTGGTTCGGCATCGATGCGAAGGACCTCAGCATCGGCCAGGCGGCGGTCCTCGCCTCGGTGGTGCAGAACCCGAGCATCCTCGACCCGAAGGTCGACCCCGACAACATGTCGCGGCTCAAGGCCCGCTACGAGTACGTGCTGTCCGGCATGCTCGACGAGAAGTCCATCACCCAGGACCAGTACAACCAGTTCACCGGCAAGCTGCCGGACCTGCCGACGGTCAAGGTGAACCCGCGCTACCAGGGCCCGAAGGGCTTCCTGGTGAACATGGCCGAGCAGGAGCTCGCCTCGCTGGGCTTCACCGATGCGCAGATCAACGGCGGCGGCCTGCGGGTGACGACCACCTTCGACCAGAAGAGCCAGGCGGCGGCGGAGAAGTCCGCGCAGGCCAACGAGGCCCAGGCCAATGCGGCCGCGAGGTCGCGCGGCTCGAAGGCCTCGGCGGTGCACGCCGCGATCGCTTCGGTCGACACCTCCAACGGTGAGCTGATCGCCCTGTACGGCGGCGACGACTTCGTCAAGAACTCCCGCAACTGGGCATCCACCGCCCGGATGACCGGCTCGACCTTCAAGACGTTCGGCCTGATCGCCGGCCTGCGCGACGGCTTCACCCTCGACTCCACCTTCCAGGGCAACACCTTCACCCCGCGGGGCGAGTCCGAGACGGTCCGCAACGAGTTCAATCAGCAGTACGGTCCGGTGTCGCTGCGCACCGCGACCGCCCAGTCGATCAACACGGCGTTCGTCGACATGGTGTCGCAGATGGACCACGGCCCGCAGAAGGTGATCCAGGCGGCCAATGACGCCGGCGCCCCGAAGGCCGGCGCCTGGGACGCGTACAACCGCATCGTCCTCGGTTTCGCCGAGGTCAGCCCGGTCAACATGGCCAACGCGTACGCCACCCTCGCCAACAGCGGCAAGCAGAATCAGGTGCACGTCATCCGCGAGGTCAAGGACCGCGACGGCAACGTCCTCTACCAGGCCGCCCCCGCCAACAAGCAGACGGTCGAGCAGAACGTCGCCGCCTCCACCACCAGCGCCCTGCAGTCGGTGGTGAACGAGGGCACCGGCGCCAAGGCGTCCGCCCTCGGCCGGCCGGTCGCCGGCAAGACCGGCACCGCCGGTGTCGGCAACGACATCGCCTCCGCCTGGTTCGTCGCCTACACCAAGCAGATCTCCACCGCCGTGATGTACGTCGCCGGTGACGACGGCCAGAGCGACCTCGACCCGTACCGCCAGGCGGGCACCCAGACGTTCTTCGGGGCCGGGTTCCCGGCGTCGACCTGGCTGTCGTACATGCAGGTGGCCAGCCAGGGCCTGCCCACCCAGAGCTTCGACGCCCCGGCCAACGCCGTCGCGCGGCGCACGGCGACCCCGCTGCCGGTCGCTACGCCCAAGCAGACCGCCTCGGCACCGGCCAGCCAGGCGCCGAGCACCGCCCCGAGCAGCACCCAGCCGACCTCCGGCGCCTCGTCGAAGGAGCCGAGCACGCCGCCGAGCACCGGCACCGGCAATGGCGGCGGCTCCGGCTCCGGGGGAGGCGCCGGCGCCGGCGGCGGGACAGGCGCCGGGTCGGGCAACGGCGGTGGCAAGGGCTCGGGCACGACGACCGGTGGCTGATCCGGTGCCGCCGACCGGGCGCGGTGAGATCGGTCCGGCCGGCGTGGAGCGGCAGGGGATCGGTCCCGCCGGGACCGCGGCGGCTCGCCCTGGTCGGGACGCCGGCGCCACCGCCCCGGCGCGGACCGGTCGGGCCTGGCTCGTGCCGGCCTGGATCGGCAGTCGTACGCTGCTGCTCGGCACGCTGCTGGTGACGGCGGCGATCAACGGCTGGAGCGTCGGCGGGGTCCTCGGCAACTGGGACGTGGCGCACTTCGCGCGGATCGCCCGGCAGGGCTACGCGCCCGACCCTCGGGAGATGGCGTTCTTCCCCGGTCTGCCGCTACTGATGCGGCTGGGGTCCGCCGTCGGCCTGGCCCCCGAGATCACCGGCGTCCTGCTCTGCCTGGTCGGGTCCGCCCTCGCCGCCTGGGCGCTGGCGCGGATCGTCGACGGGGCGGGAGACGCGGCGCCGCGGGGCGCCGGGCCGGCGACCACAGCGCTGCGTGATGCCCGGGACGCCGCGCCAGGGGTGTCGGCGGGCACCTGGGCCGCGGTCGCCTGGCTGATCGCCCCGACCGCCGTCTTCACCGTCGTCGGTTACACCGAGGCGCTCTTCTGCGCGGCCGCCTTCTGGGCCTGGGAACGCGCCCGCTCCGAGCGGTGGGCCGCAGCCGCCGGTCTCGCCGCCGTCGCGACGACCTTCCGGGTCTCCGGCCTGTTCCTGATCGGCGCCCTCGCGATTCTCGCCCTGAGCCGCCCGGCGGACCGTACGCTCCCCGTCATCGCCCGGCTGCGCGGCGTGGTGACCCGGCTGGCCTGGCTGCTGGTCCCGCTCGCGGTGCTGGCGGCGTACGTCTGGTACCTGTGGTCGCTCACCGGCTCGTGGACCGCCTGGTTCGCGGCGCAGCAGGCCGGCTGGCAGCGGACGTTCACCCTGCCCTGGGACTCGATCAGCGCCACCCTCACCGCCGTACGGCCCGGCGGCTACGCCGACGCGAACGGGTGGGGCTGGATGTTCCGCTACGAGCTGGTGTCCTTCGCCGTGGGCCTGCTGACCACCGGCTGGATGCTGCGCCGGCGCCGCTGGGCCGAGGCGGCCTGGGTCGGCGTGCAGCTCCTCGCGTTCTCGTTCTCGCCCTGGCTGATGTCGGTCAACCGGGCGGTGCTGCTGTGGTTCCCCACCTGGATGATCATCGGCGAACTGGTGTCCCGGGCGGCGGGGCCCGCAGCGCCGGCGGAGGCCTCCCCGGTGGCCGGTGCAGGCGCTCCGGTCCGGGCCGGTCGGGGTCGGGTGCGGGCAGGTCAGGTCCGGGTCGGTCGGGTGGTCGTCGCGCTCGCGGGGGCCGGGTCGGTGCTGATGATGGTGTGGTGGGCGTGGATGTTCGCCACCGGCCAGTGGTCCAGCTGAGCGCACGCCGTTCACCGCGGGCCGGCGCTGAAGCGGGGCCGGCTGTCGCTTCCTGGCTGGCCGCCCTCTGATCAGGTGCCCTCTGATCAGGTGCCCTCCGGTCAGGTGCCATCGGTCAGGCTCCCGGAGAGCGGTTGACCGCGGCCCGGGCCTTCTTGAGCATGTCGGGCTGGATGTCGGCAGGGGCGTACGTCGCCAGGAACTCCGCCGCTTTGTCGGCCGGCATCGCCGGTCGGAACGCCTCCCCGATGCTCAGCCCGTGCGCCGGCCGGTGCACCACCTCGACCGGCAGGCCGGCCCGGACCGTGCCGGGAGTGATCACCTCGGCCAACGCGCCCGGGTGACCGAGATCGGCGAACCGGCGCACCCACGACTCCTCACCGACCCATCGCTGGAAGGTCGCGCACGGCACGCGCGGCTCGGTGAACGCGATCTCGACATCGCCGATCCGCCAGCGTTCGCCGAGCAGCACCTCGCTCATCGACACTCCCGACACCCGGAAGTTCTCGCCCATCCAGCCCACCGGTGGCGTACGGTCCGGGACCCCCGGGGTGCGCTCCCGGCTCGCCTCCGACGTCCCGACCGGGACCTCTCGCATACGAGCCGGGACCTCGACGGGAAAGGCAGGGGCACCCGGCGTCCTCGTCAGGAGCGTCTCCACCACAGCGGCGTCCTCGTCGGAGACGACGTACACCGCGCGGAACCTACCGCCGTGGTGCGTGGTGTCGCAGATCGTGTCGCCGACCACCTGCAGCGGACCGACCTCCACCGGACCGTCGACCGGCCGCTTGTCGATCCCCGTACGACCCACCCGGCCCGCGTCGGGGAGGATCTCATGGACGACGCAGACGTGTTCGAGGCGGACCATGGCGCCATGATACGGAGTGCGGTACCAGCGATCCCCGCCCTCACAACCGAGCGGTGCCGGCGATCCCCGCTCTTACACGGAGTGCGGTGCCGGTGATCCCCGGCCTCACAACGGGCGACCGGACCCACCCGGGCACGTCCCGTCGCAGGGATCGCTGCCGAGAGCCTTTGCCGACAGGCCTGTTCGACGTGTTCCTGTCGACGTATATTGACCTCCATCGCCGATGCCGGCGATGCCTTTCCAACCGCGCATCTTGTCGACCTGCACAGCATTTTCGAACTACACAGCTTTGTCGAACTGTCATCCCTATTCGAACCGCTCAGCGCTTTCCGACCGCACAGTCCTTTCGAACGGCAAGATCCGAACTGCCATCCCTTTCGAGCTGCGCTGCCCTGCAGCGCTGCTGCGGCAGGAGATTCCTGCACACGAGAGTGAGCAGGCGTCCAGGAGCACCACGTCCCCGGGATCCTCTCCGCTCCCCACCACCGAGCGGGGAGGAACCCAGCCGTTGCCGGCCCGGCCGGCCTGCCTCCGGAATCCCTCATGAACCTTGCCCAGTCAGCGACCTTCGTCGACCGGCACATCGGTGTCCGCCGGGACGAGGACATCTCCCGCATGCTCGACACCATCGGGTGTGACAGTCTCGACGCGTTGGCCGTGGCGGCGATCCCCGACAGCATCAAGCAGGAGACTCCGCTGGCCCTCGGCCCGGCCCACAGCGAGTCCGAGGTGCTCGCCGAGCTGCGCCGCCTCGCTGCGCTGAACAAGCCGAGGGTGCAGATGATCGGGCAGGGCTACTACGACACCGTCACCCCCGCCGTGATCCGCCGCAACGTGGTCGAGGACCCCGGCTGGTACACCTCCTACACGCCGTACCAGCCGGAGATCTCCCAGGGCCGGCTGGAGGCCCTGCTGAACTTCCAGACCGTGGTCGAGGACCTCACCGGCCTCGAGATCGCCAACGCGTCCCTGCTCGACGAGGCGACCGCGGTGATGGAGGCGGTGCTGCTGATGCGTCGGGCCAACAAGGACAAGCAGGCGGCCGGGGGACGTACGGTCCTCGACGCGGAGCTGTTCCCGCAGTCGCTCGCCGTCGTCCGCGGCCGCGCCCACGCGCTCGGCTTCCGGATCGAGGTCGCGGACCTGACCCAGGGGCTGCCGGCGGGCCCGATCAACGGCCTGGTCCTCCAGCTCCCGGGCGCCTCCGGCCGGGTCACCGATGCCACCGGGCTGATCGCCGCGGCCCAGGAGCGCGGGGCGATGGTCACCGTCGCCACGGACCTGCTGGCCCTCACGCTGATCACCTCCCCCGGTGAGCAGGGCGCCGACATCGCTGTCGGCAGCGCGCAGCGCTTCGGCGTGCCGTTGTTCTACGGCGGTCCGCACGCCGCGTTCATGGCCGTGCGCAAGGGGCTGGAACGCCAGCTGCCGGGCCGGCTCGTCGGGGTGTCCGTCGACGACGCCGGGCGGCCCGCGTACCGTCTCGCGCTGCAGACCCGCGAGCAGCACATCCGCCGGGAGAGGGCGACCTCCAACATCTGCACCGCCCAGGCACTGCTCGCCGTCGTCGCCGCGATGTACGCGGTCCATCACGGCCCCGAGGGCCTGCGCGCGATCGCCGAGCGCACCCACGGCCACGCCGTGACGCTGGCCGCGGCCCTTGCCGCCGCCGGCGTCGAGGTCGTGCACCGCAGCTTCTTCGACACGCTCACGGTCCGGGTGCCCGGCCGGGCGGCCACGTACGTCGCCGCCGCGGAGGCCGCGGGAATCAACCTGCGGCCGGTCGACCCCGACACCGTCGGCATCTCCTGCGACGAGACGACCACCGCGGAGATCATCGACATCGTCGCCGGCGTCTTCGGCGCCCGGCGCCCGGCCCCGGACAGCCCGGTTCTGGACGCCCTGCCCCCGGACAGCTCGACCTCGGACGGCCTGCCCCCGGACGCCTCGGTCCCGGACGCCTCGGTCCAGGACAGGCCGGTCGCCGTCGGCTCCATCGGTGCCAGCGCGGCGCCGGACGGCTCGTACGACGGGGTGTTCGCCCTCGACCCGGCGGTCCGGCGGACCAGTCCCTACCTGCAGCACCCGGTCTTCCACTCGTACCGCTCGGAGACCCAGCTGATGCGCTACCTGCGGCGGCTCGCCGACCGGGACCTGGCACTGGACCGGACGATGATCCCGCTCGGCTCGTGCACGATGAAACTGACCGCGGCGGTCGAGATGGAGCCGATCAGCTGGCCCGAGTTCGCCGGGATCCACCCGTACGCCCCGGATGCCCAGACCGAGGGCTGGCGCACCCTGATCGCCGACCTCGAGCAGAGCCTGGCGACGATCAGCGGCTACGACCGGGTCTCCCTCCAGCCCAATGCCGGCTCCCAGGGTGAGCTCGCCGGGCTGCTGGCGATCCGCGGCTACCACGCCTCGCGCGGCGAGGGCCGGCGCGACGTGTGCCTCATCCCCGCCTCCGCGCACGGCACGAACGCCGCCTCCGCGGTGCTCGCCGGGATGAAGGTCGTGGTCGTCGCCACCGCCGACGACGGCGCGATCGACGGGGCCGACCTGACCGCGAAGCTCGAGGCCCACCGGGATCGACTCGCCGCGATCATGATCACCTACCCGTCGACGTACGGCGTCTACGACGCCGACGTCCGCGACGTGTGCGACGCGGTGCACGCCGCCGGCGGCCAGGTCTACGTCGACGGGGCGAACCTCAACGCTCTGGTCGGCCTCGCCCGGCCGGGCCGGTTCGGCGGCGACGTCTCCCACCTGAACCTGCACAAGACCTTCTGCATCCCGCACGGCGGCGGCGGTCCGGGGGTGGGCCCGATCGGCGTCCGCGAGCACCTGGCGCCGTTCCTGCCGGCCGACGCCGCGCACTGGTCCGGTGCGGACCTGGACCACGGTCTGCCGGTGTCGGCCTCCCGTTACGGCTCGGCCGGTGTGCTGCCGATCTCCTGGGCGTACCTGCGGCTGATGGGCGGTGCGGGCCTGACCGCGGCGACAATGTCGGCGCTGCTCGCGGCGAACCACCTCGCCAAGCGGCTCGACCCGTACTTCCCGGTCCTCTACACCGGTCAGGGCGGCCTCGTCGCGCACGAGTGCATCCTCGACCTGCGCGAGCTCACCGCCCGGACCCGGGTCACCGCCGAGGACGTCGCCAAGCGGCTGATCGACTTCGGCTTCCACGCGCCGACCCTCGCGTTCCCGGTGCCCGGGACGCTGATGGTCGAGCCGACCGAGTCGGAGGACCTCGGCGAGCTGGAGCGCTTCGTCGACGCGATGATCACGATCCGCGCCGAGATCGACCGGGTCGCCGCCGGCGAGATCGCCGTCGCCGACTCGCCGCTGCGCCGCGCGCCGCACACCGCGGCGGCGGTCGTCAGCTCCGAGTGGGACCGCCCGTACAGTCGCGAGCAGGCCGCCTTCCCGGGGCGTACGTCGCGCCAGGACAAGTACTTCGCCCCCGTCGGGCGGATCGACCAGGCCGCGGGCGACCGCCACCTGGTCTGCGCCTGCCCGCCCGTCGAAGCCTTCCAGGACTGATGGGCCGCCCCGCCCCGTCCCCCTGTCCCGGCTCGTCCCGTCCCGCTCAGACCCGTCCCCTGTCCCGGCCCATTCCGCCCCGTTCCGTCCCCCTCGGGTCCGACCCGACCCGTCCGCCCATCGGAGGATCCATGGCTCAGCACCGCACCGCTCTGCATGCCGTGCACGAGCGTCTCGGCGCCCACTTCACCGACTTCGGCGGCTGGCAGATGCCGCTCCGGTACGGCTCCGAACTCGCCGAGCACCGTGCCGTCCGCGAGGCGGCCGGCCTGTTCGACCTCTCCCACATGGGCGAGGTCCGGGTCGCCGGCCCGGGCGCCGGTACGTTCCTCGACCACGCCCTGGTCGGGCGGCTCTCGGCCATCGCGGTCGGCAGGGCGAAGTACTCGCTGATCTGCGCCGCGGACGGCGGCATCCTCGATGACCTGATCGTCTACCGGCTCGCCGAGGACGACTACCTGGTGGTGCCCAATGCGAGCAACACCGCCACCGTCGTCACGGCGCTGGGCGAGCGGGCCGCCGGCTTCGATGTCACCGTCCACGACGCCTCCGCACAGACCGCCCTGATTGCCGTCCAGGGCCCGCGGGCCGCCTCGATCCTGCTCGCGCTGCTGTCCGCCGAGGACGCCGGACGGGTCGGCCCGCTGAAGCACTACGCCTGCCTGCGGGCCACCGTCGCCGGGACATCGGCGCTGGTCGCCCGCACCGGCTACACCGGCGAGGACGGCTTCGAGCTCTTCGTCCCCACCGCAGCTGCACCGGCGCTGTGGGCCGCACTCGAGGGGGTCGGACAGGGCGCCGGGCTGGTGCCCTGCGGGCTCGCCTGCCGCGACTCGCTGCGGCTCGAGGCGGGCATGCCCCTCTACGGCAACGAACTCTCCCGGGAGGTCTCGCCGTACGAGGCGGGTCTCGGCGGCGTCGTCGCGCTGGCCAAGGAGGGCGACTTCGTCGGCCGCGCCGTGCTGCAGCGGCAGCAGGACGCCGGCGTCGGCACCACGACGGGGCGGCGACTGGTCGGCCTGCGCGGCCTCGGCCGCCGGGCGGCCCGGAGCCACTACCCGGTGCTCAAGGACGGCGTCGCGGTGGGCGAGGTGACCTCGGGCCAGCCCAGCCCGACACTCGGCCACCCGATCGCCCTGGCGTACGTCCCGGTCGGGCTCAGCGCGCCCGGCACCCGCCTCGACGTCGATCTGCGCGGTCGCCCCGAGCCCTTCGAGGTCGTCGCACTACCGTTCTATCGGCGGCAGCAGTAGGCCGGAACCCATCGCAGGACCAGCAGCAACCCACCAGCACAGGAGCATCCCGATGAGCACAGTCAAGGCCGGCCTCCGCTACTCCGCGGACCACGAGTGGCTCGACACGGCCGCCACCCCCGCCCGGGTCGGCATCTCCGCGATCGCCGTCGAGGCGCTCGGTGACGTCGTCCATCTCGAACTGCCCGAGCTGGGCACCGTGCTGGCCGCCGGTGACGCCTGCGGCGAGATCGAGTCGACCAAGAGCGTCGCCGACCTGTACGCGCCGGCCGCCGGGACCGTCGTCGAGGTGAACCAGGCGGTGCTCGACGACCCGGCCCTGCTCAACGAGGACCCGTACGGCGCCGGCTGGCTGTTCACCGTCGAGGTCTCCGCCGAGGGAGCGCTGCTGTCGGCCGAGGAGTACCTGGCGCGCAACGGCGGCGAGCTCGCCTGAGCGGGACCCGCCCAGGCAGGCGCAGACCCACCGGGCCCTCGGCGTCTGCCCCGGTCGCTTCGTCTGCACCGGCCGGTTGCCCCGGTCAGTCCTGCCGGGGACATCACGGACGTGGTGATCAGCCGTCGATGTCCTGGGCGGGGAAGAACGTGATCCGGCCGCAGCCGGGGCAGACCGCGGCGTCGCCGCCGAGCAGATCGGCGGCCCCGAAGGCGCGCTTGGCCAGCATGTAGACGTCCTTGTCGATCGTCGCCACGTGGGCCGGGTCGTACCACTCGACCTCGGTGCGGCAGTCGGTGCAACGGTCGTCGAGATCGACCGCGGCGAGATCCTCCTCGTCGGTGCGGACGTCCGTCGCGTACGGGTCGTCCTCGATCCCGACCGCCCCGCAGGTCGGGCACCACCACACGTCGGAGCGCTCGACCACCTCCGGGGCGAGTCCGGCGGTCACCTTCCGGAACGCCTCGCGGTCGATGTCCTTCAGCTCGGCGGGCAGCATCCAGCGGATCGAACCGCCGCAGGAGCCGCAGTGCGGCATCGTCGCCAGCATCGGGTGATCGGCGAGCACGTTGGCGCCCACGTCGCGCTCGGCAGGGCGTCCCTCGGTCGTGGGCGTACGATCACCGCCGGCCGGCGCCGGGGGCTGCTGGGCACGGCGGGCGCTACGCTGTCCGGATCCCTGCTGGCGCCGACCGCCGGCCTTCCTGGACGTACGTGACATGGGGTCCCTCTCGGTGTCGCTCTCACCAGCCCCGGTGGCCGGGGCACCACGATAGTCGGCAGCACCGACAGCCGGCCCTGCCATCGGGCAGTGTCGACGGGCGGCCCGGGAGCCGGCGGTGTCGACGGGCGGCCCGGGAGTCGGCGGTGTCGACAGTGGCCCGGGAGTCGGCGGTACCGGTGGGCGGCTCGCGCGCGGCTCCTCGACGAGGTTTCCGCGTGGCAGTCATGATGGGTGGCGGTCATGATGGGTGGCGAGCGACGGGACGGAGGTGTGGAGTGCGGCGGCAGGCCTCGATCATGCACCTCGATCTCGACGCCTTCTTCGCCTCGGTCGAGCAGCGCGACAAGCCGTCCCTGCGCGGCAAGCCGGTCATCGTCGGCGGCCTCGGCCAGCGCGGCGTGGTCGCCACCGCCTCGTACGAGGCCCGGACGTACGGGGTGCACTCGGCGATGCCGATGCACGAGGCGCGGCGACTGTGCCCGAACGCCGCCTTCCTGGCCGGCCGGTTCGGCGCCTACCGGACGGCCAGCAGGATCGTGATGGCCATCCTCGAGGACCTCTCCCCGCTGGTCGAACCGCTGTCGCTCGACGAGGCGTTCGTCGACCTCGCCGCCGCCCGCGAGCCGCTCGACCTGTCCGACGAGGGCATCCGCGCGGTCGCCGTCCGGGCCAAGGCCGAGGTCGCCGAGCGGACCGGCGGACTGACCTGTTCGGTCGGCCTGGGCAGCTCGAAGTTCATCGCCAAGCTCGCCTCCGAACTCGACAAGCCCGACGGCATCCACCTCGTCGTGCCGGGCACCGAGATCGAGACGATCGCCCCGCTGTCGGTACGGGTGATCCCCGGGGTCGGGCCGGCCACCTTCGACCGGCTGTCCCGCCTCGGCGTGGCGACGGTCGCCGACCTGCAGCGCCGCTCCGAACACGAACTGGTCCGCGAACTCGGCCGGGCGCACGGCACCGCGCTGCACGCCCTCGCCTTCGCCCGCGACGACCGCGAGGTCTCTCCTGACCGGGACCGCAAGTCGATCTCGGTGGAGGACACCTTCGAGACCGACCTCGCCGGCCGCGACGAGATGGTCGCCCGGATCGTCCGCGACGCCCGTCTGGTGGCCCAGCGGATGAAGGCGACCGGGGTCTTCGCCCGGACGGTGACGCTCAAGGTCCGGCTGCACGACTTCACCACCTGGACCCGCTCCCGCACCCTGGAGGGCGCCACCGACAGTGCCGAGGTGGTCGCCACCGAGGCGACCGACCTGCTCGCCGGCCTGGCCCTCGACCAGGGCGTACGCCTGCTCGGCGTCGGCGTCTCAGGGCTCACCACCGTCGCGCAGGACCGGTTGTTCGAGGCCCGGGAGGACCACGAGGAGATCGTCCCCGGCGGTGCGGAGGGGCAGGGCAGGGCGGCGGTCGACGTGGCCGGGAGCGGGGCAGGGGACCGGACCGGGAGCGGGAGCGGGGCAGGGGACCGGACCGGAAGTGGCGCAGCGGGCTCAGCCGGGAGCGGGGTGCCGGAGGGCGACGCCACCGAGACGCTCGAGCGGCGGATCCCGCGCTGGCTGCCCGGCGCCGACGTCGTGCACGACGAGATGGGTCCGGGCTGGATCTGGGGCACCGGGCTGGGCCGGGTGACCGTACGGTTCGAGACCGCCGGGACCGGGCCCGGGCCGGTGCGGACGTACGACCTGGGTGACCCCGCCCTGCACCTGGTCTGAGCGACGCTCTGCCCGTGCTCTGAGCGCACCGGTCGCGGTCAGCCCGAGGCCGTGGCGGTCCACCGGGCGCCGATGCCGGGTGGGGCGGTGCAAGACCGTGGCGACCTTACCGGTGGGCGGCCGATGGGTGGGTGACCCATGGGTCGGTGGCCGATATGTGCGCGACTCACGGACCTGGTGGCCGATATGTGGGCGACTCACGGGCCTGGTGGCCGATCCGCGGACGTTTCTGAGTTCCCGCGGATACCCCGGTGGCAGCGGGAACGTCACAAGGACCGCGGGAACCCGTCGGTGTACGTCCCGAGCCGCGTGGACGCTGCCCGAGCCGCGTGGACGCTGCCGGGCACGATCATGCTGCCGCCTGCCGCCTGCCGCCTGCCGCCCGGCAACCCCGTAGGACCTCCCGCAGATCTCTTGACAGCCGTCATCGAGAGATCTTAAACTCATTTTACGAAACGCCTTTCTTGAACTCTCAGGTCACAACGAAGTGGCCGGTTCCAGGTCGCAAGGGTGCGAAGGTTGGGAGTGGGTATGGACTCGGATCGCTTCTCACTGGCGGGCAAGGTCACGGTCGTGACCGGTGGTCGCCAGGGCATCGGCAAGGTGGTGTCGCACCGGCTCGCCGCACAGGGGTCGGACGTCGTGATCCTCGACATGGCGGACGCCGGCGAGGTCGCCGCGCAGATCGCCGCCGAGCACGGCGTACGGGCCATGGCGGTGCAGTGTGACGTCACCGATCCGGACGGGGTGGCGCAGGCCATCGAGCAGGCGGCCGCCGAGATGGGCACACTGGACCTGTTGTTCAACAACGCGGGCATCTGCCTGCACAAGCCGGCGCTGGACTGCACACCGGCGGACTTCACCACCGTGGTGAACGTCAACCTGAACGGCATCTTCTTCGTCGCGCAGGCGTTCGCCCGCTACCTCGTCGCGCAGGGCAAGCGCGGCAACATCGTCAACACCGCGTCGATGTCCGCCACGATCGTCAACATTCCGCAGGGGCAGGCCTCGTACAACTCCTCCAAGGCCGGCGTCATGCACCTGACGAAGTCGCTCGCCGTGGAGTGGGCCCCGCTCGGCATCCGGGTCAACTCGATCAGCCCGGGCTACATCAACACGGAGATGACCGGCAACGTCCGCCAGGACTGGCGCGAGATCTGGACCGAAATGATCCCGTTCAAGCGGATGGGCAACCCGGACGAGCTCGCCGGCGCGGTCATCTATCTGCTGTCGGACGCCTCGACCTACACCTCCGGCGCCGACCTGATCATCGACGGCTGCTTCGTCACCGTCTGAGCCCTCCACGTCCGGGATCCCGTACGGTCTGAGGTCCGTACGGTCCGGGATCCGCACCGTCGGAGATCGGTACCGTCCGGAACCGCTCCGCCTGGACCGCTCCGCCTGGACCGCTCCGCCCGGCACTCTCGTCGGGCACCGCGGGCACAGGGCCTCGGCATGACCCGCAAGACGTACGCTGCTCGGCGACGTACGCCCGGGCCGGGACGTCACCGGACGATCCCGCCCCTCCCACCCAACGCACGGTCGGTCGACCACCCCGGACCATCCCCCGGACCACCGGGTAGGGCCGGGTCCCGCCACGAGCACGCCTTCCACGAGCACGTCCTCCTCCACGAGGGCGTCGCCCACGAGCACGTCTCTTCCGTTCCACGTCTTTCTGTTTCACCCGTCTTCACACCTGTTTCACCCGTCTTCACCCGTCCTTTCCGCTGCAAGAGAGAGCGAATCCCCATGAAGAAAATCGGCGTCGCCGCCGCCCTCGTCGCCGTGGCACTGTCCCTCACGGCATGTTCCACCGGCGCCAACAGCGCGTCACCCTCCACCGGCGGCTCGGCCGGCGGGTCCCAGGGTGAGATCTGGTACTCCACGAAGAACTCCACCGAGCAGGTGCACGTCGCGATGGCGCAGGGCGTCACCGACGCCGCCAAGCTGCTCGGCTACACCGGCAAGGTCGTCGTCGCCGAGGCGGACGCGGCCAAGCAGAACGACCAGCTCAACAACCTCGTCCAGAACATCAAGCCGGCCGCCATCGTCGTCAACCCGTACGACAGTGACTCGGTCACCGACGTGCTGACCCGGGCCAAGGATGCCAAGATCCCGGTCGCCGTGGTCGACAACAAGGCCAACAACTCCCAGGTGGACGTCTCGGTCCTCTTCGACTCCAAGAAGTCGGGCCAACTGGCAGGTGAGCAGGCCGTCGAGATGCTGACCAAGAAGTACGGCCAGCCCAAGGGTGTCGTCGTCGACCTCTACGGCGAGGTCGTCTCCCAGGTGTTCAAGGACCGTGCCGAGGGCTTCGAGAGCGTGATCAAGAAGTACCCCGACATCAAGCTGATCTCCGTGCTCGGTGCCCCGCAGGCCGACAAGGCCACCAGCGCCCTCAACAACGTGATCGCCGACCAGAAGGCCGCCGGCCGGACGATCGACCTGGTCAACACGCCGACCGACACCGCCACCCTCGGCGTCATCGAGTCGCTCCGGACGAACAACCTGTGGCAGAAGGAGGGCACCGAGGGCCACGTGATGATCATTTCCCACGACGGCCTCGGTGACATCCTCAAGCTGGTCAAGGACGGCTACGTCGACCGCGAGGTCGCCATCGACGTCTTCGGTGTCGGGGGCATCGCCGCCGAGATCCTGCACGCGTACCCGATGCAGGGACAGGCTGTGCCGACCTCGGGCACCTTCACCCCCAAGGGCCAGTACCTCAACAAGGAGGTCACCTTCACCCAGGGCGAGTCCGGCCCGACCGTCATGCTCGACCCCGTGGTGGTCGACGCCTCCTCTGCGGACAACCCCCTGATCTGGGGCAACGCGAGCAAGTGACCCGATCGGGTGCCGGCCGTCGCCGTGGCGGCCGGCACCCGGCGGCCGGAGCGACCCATGACTGACGTACTGCTGCAGGTCCGCGGAGTCTCGAAGGTGTTCGGGGCCACCCGCGCACTGTCGGACGCGGACCTCGTCATCCACCCCGGCGAGATCCACTCCCTGCTCGGCCGCAACGGCGCGGGCAAGTCGACCCTGGTGAACATCATCGCCGGCATCTACCCGCCCACCACCGGTGAGGTCCTGTTCGAGGGCCGCGACCTGCGCCCGCTGAACATCTTCGCCCGCCAGGAGCTCGGCATCCGGCTGGTCCCCCAGCACGAGAACTCGTTCCCCGACCTCACCGTCGCCGAGAACATCTTCACCGGCGTCCTGCCGACCCGCCGGGGCCTGGTCGACTGGACGAGGATCAACCACGACGCCGCCGAGGAGCTCGCGGCGTACGGCCTCGAGGTCGACCCACGCACCCCGGTCCGCGAGCTCAGCTCGATCGACGCCCGCAAGCTGAACATCATCCGCGCCATGCACAGCGGCGCGAAGCTGATCATCCTCGATGAGCCCACCACCGCGCTGACCAACCGCGAGCGGGCCGAGCTGTTCGAGTTCGTCCGCGACCTGAGGGCGAGGGGCACCGCCTTCATCTTCATCTCCCACTACCTGGGCGAGGTGCTCGAGCTGTCCGACTCGATCTCGGTGCTGCGCGACGGGCGGATGTACCCGGTCGACGACCTCGAGGACGTCTCCGAGGCGCACCTGGCCGGCCTGGTCGCCGGCGAGGAGGTCGAGCTGTCGCGCCGCCGGCCCGACGAGGCCCCGCCGGAGGACGCCGAGTTCCTCCGGGCCGAGGAGCTGCGGAGCAAGGACCTGCGGGGCGTCTCGCTGTCCGTCCGCCGCGGCGAGATCCTCGGGGTGATCGGGTTCCCCGGCTCGGGGGCCCGGGAGTTCTGCCGGACCCTGTTCGGGATCGAGAAGCTCACCGCAGGCACGATCCTCGTCGGCGGGCAACAGCTACGGCTGACCAGCCCCGCCGAGGCCATCCGGCACGGCATCGCGTACATCTCGTACGACCGGCACCGCGAGGGCATCATGCCGACCTTCGACGTCGAGGAGAACATCGGCATCAGCAGCTACGCCGGCAAGCTGCGCCGGGCCGGCGGGTTCCTCGACCTGGCGCTGCGCCGGTCGGTGGCCGACGACTACCGCAAGGCGCTGAAGATCCGCTGCAGCTCTGTCGAGGACGACATCACCAGCCTGTCCGGCGGCAACCAGCAGAAGGTCATCGTCAGCCGGCTGCTGAGCACCGACCCCCGGCTCCTCATCCTCGACGAGCCGACCGTCGGCATCGACATCAAGAGCCGCGAGGAGATCATCTCCACGGTGCTCGAGCTCACCCGCGCCGGGATGAGCACCATCTACCTCACCAACGACTACGAGGAGCTCCTCCGCGTCGCCGACCGCCTGGTCTTCTTCGACGAGGGCCGGGTCGCGTCGGTGCTGGAGAACAAGGGCGTCACCATCGACCAATTGACGGCGATCCGCGATCGCGCGAAGGAGGCGGCATAGATCATGTCGACGACATCCACCACCGGGCCGACCGACACGACGGCACCGGCGAGCGCGCCGGCGGGCCGTGCGGTCGGCTCGATCGCCCGCAAGGTGCTCGACTTCTCCATGGACCAGGCGGTGTGGATCCTGCTGGTCCTCGCCATCGTCATCATGGGCATCTTCAAGCCGTCGTTCTACTCGTTCGGCATCCTGTCCAACATCCTGGTCCAGGCGACCGTGCTCGGCATCCTCGCCATCTCCATCTCGATGGTGATCCTGCTCGGCGACATCAACCTCGCCACCGTCGGCACCGCGGGCTTCTCCGCCCTGCTCGGGGTGATGGCGATGAAGGCCGGCCTGCCGGTGCCGCTGGCGATCCTGCTGATCCTGGTCGTCGGCTCGCTCGTCGGCCTGGTCAACGGCCTGATCGTCACGAAGTTGCGGGCCAACGCACTGATCGCCACCCTGGCGATGAACATGGTGCTGCAGGGCGCGCTGCTGGCCATCACCAGCGGCAAGAGCATCACCTCCCTGCCCGCCTCGTACAAGTTCGTCAGCCAGGGCCGGATCGGTGCCTTCCCGGCCCTGCCGATCGTGCTGATCGTCGTGTTCGCGGTGTTCTACATCATCTGGGAGCGGACCCGCTTCGGCCGCGGCCTGTTCGCCGTCGGCGGCAACCCGCGCGGCGCCTACATCGCCGGCATCGACGTCGACCGGGTCAAGATCGGGGCGTACGTCGTGTCCGGCCTGCTGTCCGGCCTGGCCGGCTGGCTGCTGTCGGGTTACATGGGCGCGGTGACGTCCTCCTTCGGCACCACGTACGAGATGCAGGTGATCGCCGCCGCGGTCATCGGCGGCGTCAGCCTGACCGGCGGCCGGGGCAACATGATCGGCGTCCTCGCCGGCACCCTGCTGCTCACCGTCATCCAGGTGGGCCTGGCGGTGCTCGGCATCCAGTCGACCCTGATCACCCTGGCCGGCGGCCTGATGATCTTCGTGGCCGTGCTGATCGACGCGTCGCGGAATCTGTACAACTCCCGCAGCTGATCCCCCTAACGTTGGGCCCGGGGGAGGTCCACGGACGAGGGAGCGGAGACAAGGCGATGGCTGGTGCGCCCGACAGCACCCGGCGGAGGACCCGGCAGGCGGTCTACGAGTTCGTCCGCGAGCGCGGGCTGGCGACGAAGAAGGACATCGCCGACGGTCTGGGGATCAGCCTGCCGACCGTCGCGAAGTACCTCAGCTACTTTCTCGAGGCCGGGCTCCTCGAGGAGGGCGCGAAGCTGTCGTCGGGCGACCACGGCGGGCGCAGCCCGATCGCCTACACCTGCGTGGCGGACGGCCGCTTCGCGGTCGGGGTGGACGTGACCCGCGACCGGGTCCGCTGCCTGGTGGTGAATCTCGAGGGACGGGTGCTCGGCACGCGGCGTACGCGCCGCGTGTTCGAGCGCTCCGAGGACTACTTCGCCTTCGTCGGGGGCGAGGTGGCGGCGACGATCGCGCAGACCGGTGTCGACCGTGACCTCATCCTCGGGGTCGGGGTCGCGGTGCCCGGCCTGATCAGCGGGACCACCGGTCGGGTGACGTACGGCCGGGTGATCGACAACCAGGGGCTCAGCGCCGCTGACTTCGCCGCCCACATCCCGTACGAGACGCGGCTGGTCCACGACTCGGAGGCCGCCGGGTTCGCGGAGTTCTGGGACAAGACGACGGTCGACAACGCCTTCTACATCAGCCTGTCGCACAGCGTCGGTGGCTCGGTGCTGATCAAGAACGCGATGTACCGCGGCGACGGCGAACTGGCCGGCGAGATCGGCCACATGCGGATCCACGACGACGGGCTGCGCTGCTACTGCGGCCGGGACGGCTGCCTCGACCCGTACTGCAACTCGACCGTGCTGTCCGCGCACACCGACGGCTCGGTCGAGGACTTCTTCGCCGGGCTGGCCGCCGGCGATCCGGTGCTGGCGCCCGTGTGGGACCGCTACACGACGGACCTGGCGATCGCCGTCAACAACATCCGGGTGATGTTCGGCTGCACCATCGTCCTCGGCGGCGACGTCGGCGCGCACAGCGGCGCGCAACTGGACGACCTGCGTCGCAAGGTCGAGCAACTCGACTTCCTCGACACCGACTCACGGACGTTCCTGGTGCCGGCCAGTGTCCGTGAGCACCCGATCGCCGTCGGCGCCGCGCTCTACCTGGTGGACGAGTTCCGTCAGCGGCTGGGCCGGCCCCCGTCCCGGTCCCTCGGCTACAGCCAACCGCCCCGCTGGTCGGTGCCCGGCCGGGGCGCCACCGGGGTCTGAGTGCCGCTGGGGTCTGAGTGGCACCGGGGTCTGAGCGCTGCTGGGTCTGAGCGGCACCGGGATCTGAGCGGCACCGGGATCTGAGTGCCGCCGGGGTCTGAGTGCCGCCGGGGTCTGAGCGGCACGCCGGCCGATCCGCGGATGTTTCTGAGTTCCCGCGGATACCCCGGTGGCAGCGGGAACATCACAAGGACCGCGGGAAGTCGACGGCGTACGCCCTGACCGGGACCGAGGCCGGTCACGGCCGGAGCCGGGCCGGTCGCGAGCGGAGCCGGGCCCGTCACGGCCGGAGCCGGGGCGGTCACGAGGAGCGGGTTTGTCACGAGCGGCGCCGCGACCTGTAACGAATGTCGGGGTGGCGCGTCATACCGGTGAATGCGAGGTGATGGAGTGGCTGACATGGAGGCCGACTACACGGCATACAGCCGTCAGGTGTACGCCTACGTCCGCACGCTCGGGGCGAGTGTCCACGAGGCCGAGGACGTGACCCAGGAGACGTTCCTGCGCGCGGTGAAGGGCCTGGACGGGTTCCGCGGCGACTGTTCGATGCCGACCTGGCTGTGCCGGATCGCCCGGAACGTCTTCCTCTCCGAGAGGCGGCGGTCGGGGCGGTTCACCGACGCCGACCCGGACACCCCCGTGGCGGACCCGGATGTGGTCGGCCGGCTGGCCGATCGGGAGTCGGCCAGACAGGTCCATCGCGCCCTCCACGAGCTCGGCGAGCCGTACAAGGAGGTGTTCTCCCTGCGTGCGCTGGGGGAGCTTCCGTTCGCCGAGATCGCCAGCATCTTCGGCCGGACCGAGAGCTGGGCGAGGGTCACCTATCACCGCGCGAAGCTGCACCTGAGGAAGGAACTGGAATGAACCTGTCGTGCGATGTGATCCACGATCTGCTGCCGCTGTACTACGACAAGGTGTGCACCGACCGGACCCGCGACATGGTCGACGAGCATCTGCTCAGCTGTGACGCGTGCAGCCGCGAACTGGCCGACCTGCAGACCCGGGTCGGGGTATCGGCCGACCCCTCGGCCGAGGCCGCTCCACTGCGTGCGCTGGCCGCACTGCTGCGCCGCCGGCGGCGGCTGGCGTTCCTGCTGGGCGTGTTCGCCGTCTCGGTGCTCGGCGTGGCGGGGTGCCTGATCGGACTGGCCACCAACCCGGGCTGGGTGGACGCGGACGGGCTGCTGCACGAACCGTTCGCGCTGATCCCGTTGGGGTGGATGTTCGGCCTCATCGCGGTCGTCTCGGGCGCGGCGGCGCTGGTCGTGGGGACGCGGAAGCGGGCCCACTGAGATCGGCGGGGACACTTCGAGGCGGTGGGGACACTGAGGCCGGAGGGGACACTGAGGCCGGAGGGGCCGGCGGTGCTCGCCGGGTCCGGCGGCGTCGGCTGAGCCGGTCCGCTGAGGTCGGCGGCCGACGGGTGGGCCGGGCAAACCCGCGCGTCGCGGGGGTGGGGCGGCCCAGTACGGTGGGGGCCATGAAGATCCTCGTCACCGGTGGTGCCGGCTACATCGGCTCCCACACCGTGCTGCTGCTCCAGGAGGCGGGCCACGACGTGACCGTCGTCGACAACCTCTCCAACTCCTCGCCCGTCGCGCTGCAGCGGGTGGCCGAGTTGAGCGGGCACGACGTGCCGTTGGTGGAGGCCGACATCCGCGACCGCGCGGCGATCGACCGGGTGATGGAGCAGGTCCGGCCCGACGCGGTGATCCACTTCGCCGGGATGAAGGCCGTCGGGGAGTCGGCCCAGATCCCGCTGACGTACTACGAGAACAACGTCGCCGGCACGATCAGCCTGCTGCGCGCGATGGAGGCGGTCGACTGCCGCACGATCGTGTTCTCCTCCTCGGCCACCGTCTACGGCGAGGTGGACGAGATGCCGCTGACCGAGAAGCTGGACCTCGACGCCGTCAACCCGTACGGGCGGACGAAGGAGCAGGTCGAGGACATCCTCTCCGACGTCGCGGCCGCCGACCCGCGGTGGAACGTCGCACTGCTGCGCTATTTCAACCCGGTGGGCGCGCACCCGTCGGGCCGGATCGGTGAGGACCCGAACGGCATCCCGAACAACCTGATGCCGTTCGTCGCCCAGGTCGCCGTCGGGCGCCGGGAGAAGCTGATGGTCTTCGGCGACGACTACCCGACCCCGGACGGCACCGGGGTGCGCGACTACATCCATGTGATGGACCTCGGTGAGGGCCACGTCGCGGCGGTCGAGTACCTGGCCGAGCGTGGCGGTCTGCACCGGTGGAACCTCGGCACCGGCCGCGGCTACTCCGTGCTCGAGGTCCGCGCCGCGTTCGAGCGGGCCAGCGGCCGGCCGATCCCGTACGAGATCGTCGCCCGCCGTCCCGGTGACGTCGCCGTGTCGTACGCCGATCCGTCGTCGGCCCTGGCCGACCTCGGCTGGGCCGCGACCCGCGACCTGGACGAGATGTGCCGCGACCACTGGCACTGGCAGGAGCAGAACCCGTACGGCTATGCGGGCGCGCCGACGGCCTGAGGTGTCTCCCGGGGCAGCGGCCTGAGGTGCGTTCGGGGAAGCAGTGGGCTCTCTCACCTATGCGTTTCGCTCATGCGTTGGGTTGATGCATACGCCAAGAAATAGTGAGTCCCGGTGTCTCTCAGGTAACGCTCAGGAGAATGCGGGACGAACGTGCGCCTCGAGCAACAGGCAGGGGTGGCGCGGGGCCTGCCTCCCCCGCAGACGCGCGGGTGTCTGGTGAAGGTGATGGCCTGGCCGCCAACGGGGAACGCCTCCCCGCAGACGCGCGGGTGTCTGCCAGCCGCCGCGCTTTCAGTCAGCTGCGGCCTGCCGGCGGGCAGCAGATCGCTGAAACGGCGGCGGCTGGCAGAAGCAGCCGCATCGGCGGCGTGACGATCACGTCCCACGTCCTGCCTGCCGGCCTGACTCCCGGCCCCGGAGGGGGTCCCCGAACGGCTCCTGCGCGATCGTTCCGTTGCTGTCCGCGGCGCACCGCTGATCTTCGGAAGGGCTCGAGCCGCGTGCCCTCAACCGGCGTACGGGGTGACCGGCGCCCCGGGAACCTCAACCGGCGTACGGGGTGACCGGCGCCCCGGGCACCTCCACCGGCAGCGCGAAGATCGCGCCCGCCTCCGGCTCGGGGTCGGTGAGGTTCTCCCGCGAGGTGGTGACGTACAGCGTGCGCAGGTCGTCCCCGCCCAGGGTGCAGGCGGTGACCAGCTGCACCGGCAGTTCGACCACCGTGAGCAGCTCACCCTCCGGGGAGACCTGGTGCACCTCACCGGACCGGTTCATCGCGATCCAGACGTTGCCGGCGGTGTCCACGCACAGGCCGTCGGGGCTGGCCGGTGAGCCGGCCCGCTCCCCGTGGGTGAGGATCGGCGCGTCGTGGAATGGTCGGCGCCCGTCCAGTTCGTCGTCGACCACCGCGAAGACGTCGGTGCGCTTCAGGCCGGTGTCGTTGTAGTAGGCCCGGGACCGGTCGGTGGTGAAGGCGATGCCGTTGGAGGTGGTCACCTCGTCGGTGACCACTCGGACCGTGCCGTCGGGGCCGATCCGGTAGAGCGCCGAGGCCTCCGGCGTCCGGTCGTAGGCCATCCCGCCGGCGTACAGGCGACCCCACGGGTCGGTGCCGCCCTCGTTCATCCGCAGGTTGGGGTCGTCCCACAGCGCGACGACCCGCTCGGGTGCGGCGTCGACCTCGTCGGCCAGGCCGTAGCCGCGTTCCAGGCCGACCACGTAGCCGCCCTCGGCCCGGGGCCGGCAGAACGCGGCGATCGGCTTCCACTCCCGGCCCAGCGTGGTGCCGGCCGCGGCGTCGACCCAGGGGCCGGTCCCGACGTGCAGTCGGTCGACGGTGCCGTCGGTGCGCAGGGTGAGCAGGTCACCGGCGAGCATGTCCACCCAGCGCAGGCCGCCCCACGCGGCCGACCACACCGGGCCCTCGGCGTGGTAGCAGAGCGGCTCGGTGATCCGGGTGGCGGTGCGGCGTACGGGTGTCATGGGCTCAGGCTACGTCCGCTCAGGCCGGCGGCGCGCCGACGGGTCGTACGATGCTCGCCATCACGTGGATGAAGGGGCCGAGGCAGGCCTGGACCCGTTCCTCGTCGCCCAGGTCGGGGTGGAGCAGCAGGGCCTGGAGGACCGCCCCGTCGTACATGTTCTCGAGGATCTGCAGCACCGAGTCCTCCGGGACACTGAACTCCCAGCCGCACATCCCGGCGATGGTCAGCGCCCCGCGCAGCAGCGACGCACGGGTGGCGCGTTGGTGGGCGAGGTACGCCTCGCGGATCTCCGGCTCCCGCGCCGCGTAGAGGTGCAGTTCGGCCGACGCCATCACCCAGTCCCGGTCCAGGCGCTGCAGTGATGCGAACCGGCGCACCGCGCTCTCGACCAGGGTGCTGAGCTCCTGGGACGTGGTCACCGGCTGGCTGACCAGGTCGGAGCCGGCGACGCCGGCCACCATCGCCTCCTGACGCGCGCGGTCCTGGGCCAGCAGGGCCAGGACGAGATCGTTCTTCGAGGCGTAATTCGAGTAGAAGGCGCCGCGGGTGAAGCCCGCCCGGTCGCAGATCTCCTCCACACTCGCCGCCAGCACCCCGCGATCGGCGAACACGCCGACGGCCCCCTCCAGCAGCCGCTGCCGGGTCTCGGCGCGGCGGGGTGAGATCGGGATGTCGGACATGGTGCTCCTCGCTGGGGGTGTCGCGAGCAGGATAGTCGCTCCGGATCGGCCCGCTGCCGACGTTCACCGGGCCGGTCGGGGCCGTGGCGCAGGGCTGCGCTGTAGGGCGTGCGCGATCTACCGGCGCGGTGGCGCGGGGCCGCGTCGCAGGGTCGTACGCACCTCCCGGGCTGCGTCGCAGGGGGTCGTACGCGCCTCCGGCCCGCGTCGTGGAGACGTACGCGACTCTGGGGAGGGCTCCCGTATCCGATGGATACACTGGTGTCTCGAGCGCGCCGGTGCGGATCCCTCCGACGCGGCAAGCTGCTGGGGAGTCGCGATGTCGTCGGTCCTGTATTCCATCGGCCGGTGGTGCTTCCGCCACGGCGGGCGCGTCCTGATCGGCTGGCTGCTGGTGCTGGCGGTCACCGGCGGCGCGGCTCTGCTGATGATGGACCGGTTCGACGACTCGTTCACCCTGCCCGGCACCCAGTCCCAGCAGGCCCTCGACCAGCTGGGGATGACCTTCCCGGAGATGTCCGGCGCCTCGGCCACGATGATTGTCGTCACCGGGCCGGGCCATTCTCTGGACGACCCCGACGTCCGGGCGGCGATCGAACGGACGACCGACGAGATCGGCAGGCTCGACTTCGTCCGCCAGTCCCAGTCGCCGTACTTCGAGATGATGCACGGGATGATCAGCTCCGACCGCAGGGCCGGGCTGTCCTCGATTATGCTGACCGTCCCGATGACGGATTTCACCACCCAGCAGAAGGACACCCTGCTCGCCACCGCCGACCGGCTGCAGACCCAGCTGCCGCCCGGCTCCACGGTGCGGCTCGGCGGTGAGGCGTTCAACGCCACCATTCCCAGCCTCGGCGTCGTCGAGCTCCTCGGCCTGGGCGTCGCCCTGGTGGTGCTGGTGCTGACGATGGGGTCGCTGATCGCCGCCGGCATGCCGCTGCTCACCGCGGTGATCGGCGTCGGCATCTCGATGGCGCTGATCATGGCCTCCACCGGCCTGACCCGGATGAACTCCACCACCCCGATGCTGGCCCTGATGCTGGGGCTGGCGGTCGGCATCGACTACGCCCTGTTCATCCTGTCGCGGCACCGCGAACAGCTCGGCCAGGGGCTCGCCACCGAGGAATCCGCCGCCCGCGCCGTCGCGACCAGCGGGTCCGCGGTCGTCTTCGCCGGCCTGACGGTGTTCATCGCGCTGATCGGTCTGGGCGTGGCCGGGATCCCGTTCCTCACCACCATGGGCGTCGCCGCCGCGATGGCGATCGCCATCACCGTCGCGATCGCCCTCACCCTGGTCCCCGCCCTGGCCGGGCTCGCCGGGGAGCGGATGCGGCCCAGGCCACGCCGGCTCACCGCCCGGCACCGGGCGCGGCACCGGGCGTCCGACGACACCTCCACCGACGACCCGTACGAGGTTGCCCGGCGGCGGATGCAGGCGGTCGCCGAGGGCCGCGGCGGTGGCTCGGCGGGCTGGTGGGTGCGCACCGTCACCCGCCGCCCGGCGCTCACCATCATCGCCGTGGTGCTCGTCCTCGGCGCGCTCGCGGTGCCGGTGCGCGACATGCACCTCGCCCTGCCCAACGCCGGTCAGGCCCGGGCCGGCACCCCCGCCCGCGAGGCGTACGACCTGATCCGGGAGCACTTCGGGCCCGGCTACAACGGCCCGCTGGTGGTCACCGCGCAGATCGTCGGCTCGACCGACCCGCTCGGGGTGATGGACGGCCTGAAGAAGGACATCGAGGCGATGCCCGGCGTCGCGGTGGTGCCAATCGCCACCCCGAACCGGACCGCGGACACCGGCATCGTGCAGATCTTCCCCACCACCGCCCCCGACGACCCCGCCACCGAACTGCTGGTGCAGCGGATCCGGGCGGCGGCACCCGGCTGGCAGGCCCGCTACGGCACCGAGACCGCGGTGACCGGCTACACCGCGGTGGCGATCGACGTGTCGCAGCGGCTCGGCGCGGCGCTGCTCCCGTTCGGCATCTTCGTGGTCGGGCTCTCCATGGTGCTGCTCACCATGGTGTTCCGCTCGCTGGTGGTGCCGATCAAGGCCACCATCGGCTACCTGCTGTCGGTCCTGGCCTGCTTCGGCCTCACCACGCTCGTCTTCACCGACGGCTTCGGCGCCCGGCTGGTCAACGTCGAGGTGCCCGGGCCGCTGATCTCCTTCCTGCCGATCATCACGATGGGCATCCTCTTCGGCCTGTCGATGGACTACGAGGTGTTCCTCGTCTCGCGGATGCGGGAGGAGCACGTCCACGGCCGGCCGGCGCGGGCCGCCGTGCACACCGGTTTCGTCGGCTCCTCGATCGTGGTCGTGGCGGCCGCGGTGATCATGGTGTCGGTCTTCGCCTTCTTCGTCCCCGAGTCCGACCGCGGCTCGCTGCAGCCGATCGCCTTCGCGCTGACCGTCGGGGTGGCGATCGACGCGTTCCTGGTCCGGATGACGCTCGTCCCGGCCGTGATGGCCCTGCTCGGCGACAAGGCCTGGTGGCTGCCGCACTGGCTGGACGTCCGGCTGCCGATGCTCGACGTCGAGGGGTCCGATCTGGCCCGCGAACTCGCGCTGCGGCACTGGCCCGGCCCCGGCGAACCGACCGTGCTGACCGCCGAGGCGCTGGTCGCCGGTGACGCCGACCGCAAGCTGCACCACCCCGTCGACCTGCGCCTGCAGCCCGGCGACCGGCTGCTGGTGACCGGTGAACCGACCGACCGTACGGCACTGCTGCTGGCGCTGTCCGGCCGGCTGCCGGTGGCCGAGGGCCGCGCCCGGGTCGCCGGCCGGCTGCTGGAGCAGGCCGGCCGGGTCCGCCGCCGGGTGGCGTACGTCGACCTGTGGCGCAGCCCTGACCCGGCCGTCGACCTCTCCCGGCTGATCGCCCGCCCGACCGACGCCGAGCACGTGATCGTCATCGACGACGCCGACATGGCCGCCGACGCCCGCACCCGCGCGCTGCTGTCCACCCTGGTGCGGCACAGCCCCGCCACCGTGGTGATCGGCGCCCTGGACGAGCGCGGCCTGGAGCCGCTGCTGCCGTTCGGCACGCCCCGGGTGATGGCCCGGCCGTACGTGGCGGCGGACAGCGGGCCCGCCGCCCCGGACCGGGGCGGGCCGACCGCACCGCCGCCGGACACCGCCGCCCCCGCGGCCGACCTCGACGGCATGGCCGTCGGCGGGCTCGACACCGCCCCCTTGGGCGCAGCGGGCGGCACCGTCCCATCAGGCGCAGTCGGCGGCACTGTCCCGCTGGGCGCGGGCGGGCCCGACACGGTCCCGCTGGGCGCGGGCGGGCCGGCTGCCGCCCCGCCGGACGGGAACGTCCCCGCCGGCACCGCGGACCACCGGCCGCCGGCCGGATCCTCCGACTCCGTCCTCCAGACAGGAGACCACCGATGACCACGAACTCCGCCGGCCGGTCCCGCGCCGGGGCCGGCGCCGTCCGACGCTGGGGCGTCGTGCTCGGTCTGGTGCTGGTGCCGCTGCTGATCGTCGGCTCGCTGGGCTGGGTGACCGCCAGCGCCGAGAGCCGCCGGCCGACCGTACGGGCCGCGATCGTCAACCACGACGTGCCGGTGACCATCCAGGGCCAGCTGGCCCCGATGGGCCGTCAGCTGTCCGCCGCGCTGGTCAAGGGCCCGGCACAGGGCACCGGCTACACCTGGGTGCTCAGCGACGACAGCGACGCCGCCGCCGGGCTCGCCTCCGGGCGCTACGTCGCCCGGGTGGTCATCCCGGAGGACTTCTCCGCGGCCGCCACCTCGTACGGCGGGGCGGCGAAGGACGCCCACCAGGCCAGGATCGACGTCACCACCTCCTCGATCACCGGGGTCGCCGACGCCGAGATCGCCCGCCAGCTCGCCGATGCCGCCGCCCGCAGCCTGAACAGCACGCTGACCCAGGGCTACCTGGACCAGGTGTACCTGGGCTTCAACCGGTCCGCCGACGGCATGCGTCAGCTCGCGTCCGGCACCTCCGACCTGGCCGACGGCGCCGCCCAGCTGTCCGGCGGGGTCGGCTCGGCCCACTCCGGGTCGGTCCAGCTCGCCGACGGCCTGGCCCAGCTGAAGGCCGGCACCGCGCAGCTGCCGGCCCAGACCGCCCAGCTCGCCGCGGGCTCCCGACAGGTCTCCGACGGCATGGCCCAGCTCTCCGGCGGGCTCGGGCAGCTCTCCGCCGGCGCCGACCAGCTCTCCGGCGGGGCGTCCACGTACGCCGCGGGGGTGAAGCAGTACACCGACGGGGTCGGGACGGCCGCCGACGGCGCCGCGCAGATCAGCGCCGGGATCGACCAGCTCAGCAGCGGGCTCGACTCCGCCCTGCCCAGCCCCGAGCAGCTCGCCCAGATCCAGAAGGTGATCGACCGGTTGCGCCCGGTGCTCGACCAGATCACCGCCGCGCTCAAGGACATGCAGGGCACCGCCGACCGGCTCAGCGCCGGCACCGGCGCCGTGGTGAAGGGCCTCGACACCACGGTCAGCGACCTGACCGCGCTCTCCTCCGGTGCGGTGACCTGCCCGGCCGACATCGCCGCCCAGGGCCAGGCGGCCTGTGACGGCTGGAAGGCGGGTGTCAAGCAGGGGGCCGACCGGGCCCTCGCCCTGCTCACCACCAAGGACCCGAGGACCGGCTACAGCGTCGTCACCGCGGCGAAGGCCGCCGACACCGCCGCGACGAGCTTCCAGGAGCTGGTCCGCGCCAACGGCGGCACCCTGCCGGGTCTCGACCCGGCCCAGATCGACCTGATCATGGCCGCCCTCACCGACCTGCCCGGCCAGGTCGCCCAGCTGCAAACGGGTGTGCACCAGCTCAACGACGGGGCCGCCCAGCTGTCCGGCGGCCTCGCCCAGCTGAAGGCCAACGGCCCGGCGCTGGTCGACGGCGCCGGCCAACTGGCCACCGGCGGCAAGCAACTCGCCGACGGGGCCGCCGCGTCCGCCGCCGGCGCCACCCGGCTGTCCTCCGGCGCCGCGCAACTGGCGGACGGCACCCAGCAGCTGGCCGCCGGCATGGTCCCGCTGTCCTCCGGTATCGCCCAGTCGGCCGACGGTGGCCGCCAGCTCGCCGACGGGATGGGCCGGCTCGCCGACGGCGCCGCCCAGCTCGCCGCCGGCACCGACCAGCTGGCCCGCGGGGTGAGCGACAACGTGAGCGCCATCCCCACCTACACCGACGCCGAACGCCAGAACCTCGCCGCCGTCGTGGCCTCCCCGGTCGCCACCGACGGCAGCGTCGTGTCGGCGACCCCGGTGCTGGCCGCCGGCGCGCTGATCGCCGTCATCGCGCTGTGGTTCGGCACCCTGGCGACGTACGTGCTGCGCCGGGCCGTCCCGACACGGCTGCTCGGCTCGACCCGCTCCACCCCGTGGCTGCTCGCCCGCACCGTCGGGCCCGGCGTCGGCATCGCCGTCGTCCAAGCGGTCGGGATCGCCCTCGCCTTCCAGGCGGTGACCGCCCGGGCAGGGACCGGGCTGTCCTTCGGCCGGGCCGCGGCGGTGCTCGGCGTGCTGGTGCTCGGCGGCGTGATGTTCGCCCTGGTCCACCACGCGCTGGTGGCCTGGGGCGGCAACGTCGGCCGGGCGATCGCGCTGTTGATGGCCGTGCTCACCCTCGCCGCCGGCGTCACCTCCGCGGTGCCCGCCTTCTTCGACACCGTACGACCTCTGCTGGCCCTGAGTCCGGTGCTGGATGCGGTGCGCGCCGCGGTCACCGGCGGGTCGGTCGGGGGGCCGCTGCTCGGGATCCTGGCGTGGGCACTGCTCGGTGCGGTCGCCGGGGGCCTGGCGGTGATGCGGGAACGTCGCGTCGGTGTGGCGCAGTTCGTCCGGACGTACGCGTGAGGCGGGACGTACGCGTGAGGCGGCACATACGCCTGAGGCAGGGCTGCGGACCGCAGGCCGTGCCCGGGCCGGGCCGGGCCGACGTGCGCCCGGTGGTGTGAGCGCGGTGGGAGCGGGCCGGGTGGTGCGCCGCCGTAGCATGGCGCCGTGACGGATCCCCGTGAACCCGTGTCGCCCCGGCGGCTCCCGCCGAGCCGGCGCAAGCCGCACCAGCTGTCCTCGCGCTGGGCGCTGCTGGTCTCGCTGCTGTTCATGACGGTGGTGGAGCTGTTGCTCGCGGTGACGCTGCGCCGCTGGGAGTTCGCGGCCTCCGCGGTGCTCTTCCTCGGCGCCGCGGTGGCCGGATGGCTGGCGCTGCCGATCGCCGCGGACGCCCCGCACGGCGGGCGGGACGCGCCGGGCCGTACGCACCTGGGGTGGGGGATCACCGTGGTGGTGCTGGTGGTCGGTGGCTTCGTCCTGGGGGCGCTGGGCACTCGGTAGGCGGCCCGACGGTGCTGGGCACCCGGTAGGCGGCCCGACGGTGCTGACCTCGGCAGCGACACGGGCGCGACCCAGTGTGACGTCGGGGCCGACTGCCGCGCCGCCCGCGGGGCGTCGGGGCCGACCGCAGCAGCGACCGCGGGGCGTCGGGGCCGCTACGTCCTGTTGCTACCTGGTGCTACGCCGTCCGCGCGGCGACGATCTCGTCGAACAGGGCGGTGGTCATCCGCATCTCGACCGGCACCTGGTCGCCCACCTCCGGCGGGGTCGACCCCTTCGGCAGGAACACCATCGACGACTGCATGTGCGGCGGCTCGAGGAACATCCGCTTCTTCCCGTCCAGCGTGTAGGGCGACAGGGCCCGGCCGGCCGCCTCCAGTGCGCCGGTCGCCACCGAGATCGCCTTCGACCGCATCGTCGAGCCGGAGGTCGGGGCCTCCATGCCGACGCCGTTCGCCGTGCCGCCCGCGACGACCACCACCCAGCCGTCGCCGGGGCAGCGGTGCTGGTGGTAGCCGACCCGCTCGCCCCGGGAGACCTCGTGGAGGTCGAGGACCGTCGCCGTGGTGGCGTACGCCGAGCGTCGGCCCAGCCACAGGTCGGTGCCGATCCGCAGCCGGGTCTCCAGCGGTTCCTGGATGCCGAGCTCGCGGCCGATCGCCTGCGCGGTCGCGGTCGGCACGTGCGAGAGCCAGACCGAGGCGCGGAAGGCGTCCACGGCACGGCTGGCCAGGGCCCGGGCCTCGGCCTCGGTGGCGTCGGAGTGCAGCGGCAGGTGGATGGTCCAGCCCTCGATCTCGACCATCCCGGACGCCGCCTCGACCCCGGCCAGGTCGGTGGTGGCCAGCCCGTGGCGGCGCATCGAGGTGAGCACCTCGAGCACCACACGGGGGCGTACGTCACCGCCGAGATTGCCCAGCACCTCGAGGTCGTCGAGCCGGGAGACCGTGGAGATCACCCGCGGGTCGCGGGCCAGCTCGACGGCGCGTGAGTCGAACGGCCGCCACGGCTGCAGGATGACGATGTCGCCGTCGAAGTGGTCGCGGACCGCCGCGACCTCGCCCGGCACCCCGACCGCGAGGGTCCGGACGCCCAGGGCCTGCGCCTGCTCGGCCAGCCGGGCCAGGCCGAAGCCGTACCCGTTGCCCTTGGCGACGGGGATGATGCCCGGGGTCCGCTCGACGACAGCCCGCTGGTGGGCCCGCCAGGCGTCGGTGTCGATGGTCAGGGTCAGTCCGCTCACGGTGGCCAGCCTAACCGGCCGAGCGCCCGGCACGCCCGGGCCCGCCGCGCGGCTTCGGTCACGCCGCGCCGCCGCGGACACGGTCAGGGACAGCTCGCGCCTGCCGTACGACCACGACCGGTCGGTCGGGGGGAGGGAGAGGATCGGGGCTCAGCCGCGCCGCTTCATGTACAGGTCGAACGCGGCGTAGAGCACCCGGTTGAGCGGCAGATCCCACTCGCCGAGGTACTCGACGGCCTCACCGCCGGTGCCGACCTTGAACTCGATCAGCCCGACGTGCGGGTCGTTCCGGTCCACCGAGTCGGTGATGCCGCGCAGGTCGTACACATCGGCCCCGGCGGCGATCGCGTCCTGGATCATCCGCCACTGGATCGCGTTCGAGCCGCGCACCTCGCGCTTCTGCGTCGAGGAGGCACCGTACGAGTACCAGGTGTGCCCGCCGACCCGCACCCAGGTGGTGGCGGCGACGAGGTCGCCCTCGTGCTCGGCGAGGTAGAGGTGGATCCGGTCGGGGTCCTCCGCCTCCATCGCCTCCATCATGGTGCGGAAATAGCCGGCCGGGCGTGGCGTGAACCCGTCGCGCCGGGCCGTCTCCGCGTAGAGCGCGTGGAAGGCCGGCAGGTCGGCGATGGTGCCGCGCCGGACCTCGACGCCCAGCTTGTCGGCCTTCTTGATGTTGCGCCGCCAGAGCTGGTTCATGCCCTTGAGCACCTCGTCGGGCGTACGTCCGGTGAGCGGCAGCTGGAAGTTGAACTCCGGCTGGCCCGCGGCGAACCCCTCGCCCGTTTTCGGCGGGCGCCAGCCGAGCGTCCGCAGTGCGTTGTGCACCCGGGCGGCGCCGATGTTGGTCTCGTCCGGCTCCACCACGCGCAGCGAGGTCACCGCATCGTCGGCCAGCGCATCCTTGATCGTCCGGGTGCCCCAGCGGCGGACCACGACCGGCGGGCCGATCCGCACCCCGAAGGCGCCCTGGCGCTTCACGTGCGCGACGAACGGCTCGAGGTAGGCCTCGAGGTCGACGTTCTCCCAGTCCAGCAGCGGGCCCTCGGGCACGTACGCCAGGTAGCGCTTGAGCCGGGGGATCCGGCGGTACAGCACCAGCGCGACGCCGACCAGCCGCTCACCGGCCCGTGCCCCGGGCCCGGTGGCCGCGTCGTCGGTCTCGAACCAGCCGAGCGACTCGTGGCGCCACTCGCTCTTCACCTGCGCCCACGCCGGGGTCTGCAGGAAGCTCGCCGAGCGGAGCGTGGAGATGTACTCCAGGTGCTGGGAGGCCGGGATGCTGCGTACGGTGATCGCCACGGCTCGACTCTACCGGTCGTGGCGGGGGATCCTGTCGCACCGTCGGCGGACAGACAGGCCGGCGACGGTGCGACAGACCTGCGGCCGACGGTGCGACAGGGGGGTGGGGTCAGTCCTGCGGTGCGGCCGGGGTGCCCGGCACGCCGCCCGGCAGCGGCGCGTCGTACGAATGCATCGCCACTCCCGGCTTGCCGTCGTGGAGGATCTTGCCCGGGTTGAAGTTGCGTCCCGGGTCGGCCCCCTCGAGCAGGATCCGCTGCAGCTTCGTGCCGGCCACGGAGATGTCCTGGTCCAGCCACGGGGCGTGCTCGCTGCCGACGCCGTGGTGATGGGAGACGGTCGCCGCGACGTCCATGAAGTTCTGCTGGATGGCGCGCTTGACGGTGTCGTAGTTGGCGTACGTGTGCGCCGGGTCGGTGTCGGGGATGGCGAAGGTGAAGTAGAGGCAGGCGCCGCTGTGGTAGGAGTGCGCGAAGTGGCACATCACGAAGCCCTGCGTCTGCGCCGTCACGAAGGCCTGCTCGACCACCTCAATGGTGCTGTCGTAGAGGTTCTGCAGGTTGGCCCACGGGGTGGCGGTCTCCGACACGTCGGCGGTGGCGCCGCGGTCGAGGAGGAAGTCGCGGATGTAGGGGGTCTGGAACTTCTTCGAGTCGTAGACCGAGCCCACCCCGGTGCCGACGACGATGCCGCCGTGCGCCTTGACGATCTCCTTGACGATGGCCTGGTTCTGCTTGACGTAGCGTCGTCCGCCCTCGAAGCCGATGTAGGACAGGCACATCTGGTCGAGGTCCCAGCCGCGGCGCTTCAGGTAGCCGAACATGCTGCCCATGACGAGCTTCTTCACGCCGCGCTGGGCACGCTGGGTGGCGAAGGAGAACTGCGTCTCATTGGCGTCGGAGACCCGGGAGACGGTGACGTGCGCGTCGGAGTCGTTGATCGCCTTCATCGCCCGCAGACCGGAGGTGAAGTCCGGGAAGAAGTAGCCGACGATCTCGCGGACGTCGGGCACCCGGTGGACGTTCACCCAGGCCTCGGTGATGATGCCGAGCCGGCCCTCGGAGCCGAGGATCATCTCCCGGACGCTGGGCCCCGACGAGGTGGACGGCAGCGCCCGCAGGGACAGCACCTCGCCCTGGCGTACGGCCCGCAGGCCCTTGACGATGTCGGCGATGTCGCCGTACTTGTCCGACTGCATGCCGGTGGACCGGGTGGCGATCCAGCCGCCCAGCGTGGAGTGGGTGAACGAGTCGGGGAAGTGCCCCATCGTCCAGCCGCGCCGGCCGAGCTGCTCCTCGATCTGCGGGCCGAGCGCGCCGGCCTGGATCCGGGCCAGCCCGGACTCGTCGTCGATCTCCAGCACCTTGGTCATCCGGCCGAGGTCGACCGAGACCACCGTACGGCGCTCGGCCGGCATCGGCTCCAGGGCGCCGACGATGTTCGAGCCGCCGCCGAACGGGATCAGCACCGCGTCGGCCTCGACACAGGTGTCGACGATCTGCTGCACCTGGGCCTCGTCGGCCGGGTAGACGACCACGTCGACGACCCGGCGCAGGTCCCCGCGGCGGATCCGGATCAGGTCACGGACACCCTTGCCGAAGGTGTGCACGATGCGGTCGAGGTCGTCGTCGAGCAGGAAGCGCTCGCCGACGATGCCGAGCAGCCGGTCGCGCAGCTCGGTGCCGATCACCGGGGCCGGCACGTCGAGCTCCTCGAACCGGGGCGGGGTGCCGGGCGCGGAGATGTCCAGGCCGATCTGCTTCTTCACGAAGGGTGCGAAGTTCGGCTTGCCCTCCGGGTCGAAGCCGATCCCCTCGACACCCCAACCCCACCACTTCTGGTGCTTGACGCCGGTCATTGGTTGTCCTTCCGCTCACGGTCACGCGCGGTCGGGCGGTCCGCCCCTGCGTGCTTGCTGTCCTCCAGTGCCGCCTGCTCGGCGGCGGCCTTCTCCACCTTCTTGCGCTCCGCCTCGGCGGCGTAGTCGGCGTTGGTGGGGAACCCGGTGGCCAGGGCCATCGAGTCGTGCATCCGCAGCACCTGGTCATGCATGCGATCGGCGAACTTGCGGGCCGTCTCGCCCTTCTCGGCCCACATCGGCTTGCCCAGCACGATGTGCACATCGGGCCGGCCGGACTTCGGCAGGGCGGAGTCGGTCGGCATCGCCAGATGGGCGCCGACGAGCGCGATCGGGATCGCCGGCACGTTGCGGGAGATGCACAGCGCGGCCGGGCCCGGCTTGAACGCGGCCATCGCCCCGGTGCGGGACCGGGTGCCCTCGGGGAAGAGCAGGATGGGGACGCCCTCGGTGAGTAGGTTGCCCGACAGGCCCCGGTGCTTGGACCGGCTGCCGCCGCGTTCCACCGGGAACGCGTTCATGAACATCACCGGCGCCAACGCCTTGGTGGGGCTGGTGAAGAAGTAGTCGGCCGCGGCACCGGTGGCGAGGTAGCGGGTCAGCCGGGGCGGCAGCGCGCTCATCACCAGCGGCCCGTCGAGGTGGCTGGAGTGGTTGGCCACCGCGATGTAGGGCCCGGACATGCCGGCCAGGTTCCGTTTGCCGTGCACGTGGACGTTCAGCAGACTCCAGAACAGCGGCTTCATGAAGCCGCGCTGGGCGACGAAACGGGCCATCGCCCAGCTCGCCGAGGTGTAGCGATGGTGTCCGGTGCTCACGGCATCACCTTAGGACCCGGATCGGCGCTCGCCGACCGCGGTCCCGGTGCGAGCACCCCGGGCACCGGCCGGGCGAGCACCTCGGGCACCGTCCGGGCGAGCACCTCGGGGCAGACGCGTACGGGCCGCTCGACGGACACTCGTCCGGGCACCTCAGAAGACATCGGAGTCCTTGGCCCGGGACCGTGTCAGCTTGCCCGAGACCCACCGGATGGCGCCGCGCGGGGCCACCCGGGCGAGGGCCACCGCGAGCTTCCACTGTGGCGTCGGGACGCAGACCACCCGGCCCTTCCGGACGTAGTCCAGGGCCTCGCGGACCGCCTTGTCGACATCGATCCAGACGATCGAGGGCAGCTTCGAGGAGTCGATCTCGGCCCGCTGGTGGAACTCGGTGTGCACCCAGCCGGGGCAGAACGCGGTGACATGGACGTTGCTGCCCTGCAGCTGGGTGGCCAGCCCCTCGGAGTAGATCAGCACCCAGGACTTGATCGCGGAGTAGTTGCCGGTGGTGATGAAGGCCGCCGAGGAGGCGGTGTTGATGATCTCCCCGCCGCCGCGGCGCAGCATCGACCGGGCGGCCGCCCCGCCGAGCAGGTAGACGGCGCGGATCATCACGTCGAACGCCCGCTCGTCGGTCTCGGTGTCGGACGTCAGCAGGTCTGCGTGCAACCCGAAGCCGGCGTTGTTGATCAACGTCGTGATCGGGTCGACGGAGGACTCGATCCGGGCGACGACCGAGTTGACCTGCGTACGGTCGGCGAGGTCGGCCTGCAGCACCTCGACCTGCACCCCGTACGTGGCGCGCAGCTCGGCAGCGGTCGCCTCGAGCCGGGCGTGGTCCCGCGCGACCAGCACCAGGTGGTCACCCCGCTCGGCGAGCGCCCGTGCGTACGCGGCCCCGATGCCCGAGGTCCCCCCGGTGATCAGCGCAGTTCCCATGGTCGGCAGCCTATCGGGGTCAGAGGTGCTCACGCAGCCACGCCAGGTCCGCCCGGCGCTCCTCGATGCCGCCGGGGGTCTCGAGGATCGCCGGGACACCGGCGTCGCGGACCAGGGCGGCCAGTCGGTCGGGCTCGATCAGCCCCTTGCCGAGGCTCGCGTGCCGGTCGGCGCCCGACCCGGCCTCGCCGCGGGAGTCGTTGAGGTGCACCAGGTCGAGCCGGCCGGTGATCGCCCGGACGTCGTCCAGCACGGTGGCCAGGTCCAGCCCGGCGGCGAAGGCGTGGCAGGTGTCGAGGCAGAACCCGACCCGGTCGAAGCCGTCGGCGGCCGAGATCGCCGCCCACAGGGCCTCCAGGGAGGACAGCTCTCGGGCCATCGCGTGCGCGCCGCCGGCGGTGTTCTCGATCAGCATCGGCACCTCGATCTCGGCACCCTCGACGGCCTTGTACCAGTTCTCGTAGCCCTGGCCCGGGTCGTCGTCGGCGGTGACATGGCCGCCGTGCACGATCACGCCGGCGGCGCCGATCTCGGCCGCCGCGTGCAGCGTCTGGTTGAGCAGCTTGCGCGACGGGATCCGGATCCGGTTGTTGGTGGACGCCACGTTGATCACGTACGGCGCATGCACGTACGCGGTGACGCCGGCCTCCCCGAGTGCCTCGCGCAGCGCGGTCGGACCGCCCTCGAAGTCGAGCACCGGCTTCTTCCAGCCCTGCGGATCACCGATGAAGATCTGGACCGCGTGGATCCCGACGGCGCGCGCCTCGTCCAGCGACGTGGGCGCGTCGACGTGGGCGCCGACCAGCACGGGGAGTTCAGCCATGGTGCGACCCTAGCCCCGCCCCCGGGTGCCGGGTCCAATTCCTGTTCGGCCCGGAGCTTCCCGCGCCGGTTTGGGAGACTGGCCCGCGGGGCGACGCCGACACGGCACGTGAGTCCGGCACGACCCATGAGTGGTGCAAGACGGTGGGACGATGCGGTGACGGCTCCAGGGGTAGTGGGCGGGCCCTGGGCGATGCGTGGACGGCGACGGGAGGGGCAGCGATGGCCACGGCCGGCTGGGCGTTCGTGCTGGCCGTCCCCGTGGTCCTGATCATCGCCGGCGCGCTCCTCGGCGGGGCGCTGGTCAGCCGCCTACGGCTGGCGCGGTGGCGTACGCAGCGGGTCCGTACCACCGGGGCGATCTCGAAGCTGCCGATGGCCTCCGGGCGGCCCCGGGCGGTCGAGGTGACCTACCTCGGGCCGGACGGGCGGCCGTACGTGCTGGCCCAGCGGCGCCCCGGGGCGCCGGCCGCACCCGCCCCGCGGATCGCGCTGCCGATCACCGTGCTCCACGCCCCCGAGGACCCGCGGATCGCGATCGTCGACGACCGGTGGATGGGGCCTGCCGCCCGGGCCCGCGGGCTGTGGACCGCCGGCCTGCTGCTGGTCCTGCTCGCGCTGATGTCCGGCCTGGTCGGCGCCGGGCTGCTGGTGATCGCCGGCTGGCACGGCTGAGGCGACGTCGACCTGGAGGTGGATCGGCTCCAGCGGGCCGGCATGACGGACAGGAGACGATCGCATCCGTAGCGGCCTCCCCGGGTCCGTGTGTGAGGGATGACCATCCATGCGGGGCGGGGACCGGCGGACGGGTGTCACAGGTAACGAGCACAATGGGCGCCATGATGCTCTCCGGAACCCCGTACGTCGCTGCCGAGGACCGATACGACGCCGATCGCCCCGGCGCGATGGTGTATCGACGGGTCGGCACGTGGGGGCTGAAGCTGCCCGTTCTCTCGCTGGGTCTGTGGCACAACTTCGGTGACCTGCACCTGCTGGGGCAGCAGCGCGAGATCCTGCACCGCGCGTTCGACGCCGGGATCACCCACTTCGACCTGGCCAACAACTACGGCCCGCCGTACGGGGCCGCGGAGATCAATTTCGGGCAGTTCCTGCGTACCGACCTCAAGCCCTATCGCGACGAGTTGATCATCTCCACCAAGGCCGGCTGGGACATGTGGCCCGGCCCGTACGGCCAGGGCGGCGGCTCGCGCAAGTACATGCTGGCCTCGCTGGACCAGTCGTTGGAGCGGCTCGGGCTGGACTACGTCGACATCTTCTACAGCCACCGCTTCGACCCGGAGACCCCGATCGAGGAGACCATGATGGCCCTCGACCAGGCGGTCCGGTCCGGCCGGGCCCTTTATGTCGGTATCTCCTCGTACTCCGCGGCGAAGACGGCCGAGGCCGCCCGGATCGCCGCGGACCTCGGCACCCCGCTGCTGATCCACCAGCCCTCGTACAACATGTTCAACCGGTGGATCGAGACCGGTCTGCTCGACGAGCTGGAGCAGCAGGGGATGGGCTGCATCGCCTTCACCGCGCTCGGCCAGGGCCTGCTCACCGACCGCTACCTCGAGGGCGTCCCGGCGGACTCCCGGGCCGCGCAGCACTCCTCGTTCGACACCCACTGGCTCAACGAGGAGACCCTCGGGCGGGTCCGCGGGCTCAACGAGATTGCCCGCGGCCGCGGCCAGTCCCTGGCCCAGATGGCGCTGGCCTGGGTGCTCCGCGACGAGCGGATGTCCTCGACCCTGATCGGTGCCTCCAGCGTGCGTCAGCTGGAGGACAATCTCGGTGCGCTGGCGCACCTCGACTTCACCGACGCGGAACTGGCGGCGATCGACGAGTTCGCCGTGGAATCGGGGATCAACCTCTGGGCCAAGCAGATCGAGGAGTGATCCCGGCCATGCCGAGCTCCATCACCGACCTGCTGGCGGCCAGCGTGACCGCCCACCCGACCCGGGTCGCCACCCGGGTCCGGGCGGACGACGCCTGGCTGACGATGACGTACGCCGAGCTCTGGGCCGCCGTCGAGGCGACGGCCTCCCGCCTGGTGGCCGACGGGCTGGAGGTGGGGGACCGGGTGGCGATCTTCGCCCCCAACTCACCGATGTGGACCGTCCTCGATGTCGCCGTGCAGTCGGTCGGCGCGATCGTGGTGCCGATCTACCAGACCTCCACGGCCACGCAGGCCCGGACCATCCTGGCCGGGTCCGGGGCGCGCTGGGTGTTCTGCGGGTCGTTCCTGGAGACCGACCGGATCGCCGAGGTCCGCGACGATCTGCCCGACCTGGACCGGGTGGTGGTGATGGACGACGAGGACCTCTCCGAGGAGCCCGCCACCGAGGCGTACGTCGAGGTCCGGCGGCGCCGCGCGGCCGTACGCCCCGAGGACCTCGCCACGATCATCTACACCTCCGGCACCACCGGCACGCCCAAGGGCGTGATGCTCACCCACGGGGCGTTCCTGGCCGAGATCGCCGTGGTGCAGGACTCCTTCCACCTCGGGCCGCAGGACAGCAGCCTGTGCTTCCTCCCGCTGGCCCACGCCCTGGAGCGGGCCTGGACCTTCTGCGTGCTGGCCGCCGGGGCGGCCAACACGTACGTCACCGACACCCGTACCCTCGCGACGATGATGCCGTTGGCCCGCACCTCGCTGATGGTGATGGTCCCGATGGTGTACGAACGGGTGCTCAGCACGGTGCGGGAGCAGGCGGCGTCGCCGGCGAAGCGGCGGATCCTCGACTGGGCGCTCGCCACCGGCCTGGCGGCCCAGCGGGCCGGCCGGGACGGGCTGCGAGCCGATCCGCTGCTGCGGGGCCGGCTCGCGCTGGCCGATCGGCTGGTGCTGTCGAAGGTGCGCCATGCCCTGGGCGGGCAGAAGAAGCTGATGGTCGCCGGTGGTGCCCCGCTGCGCCCGGAGGTCGAGGAGTTCTTCTGGGCCTGTGGGATGATCATCACCACCGGCTACGGGATGACCGAGGCCGCCCCGCTGATGACGTACAACACGCCGGATGACCTGCGGTTCGGGTCGGTCGGGCGGCCGATGCGCGGTTCCCAGGTGCGGATCGTGCCGGTGCCGGGGATCCGGAGCGACGACCTCGGCGCGGGCGACGGCGAGATCCAGTTCAAGGGGCCGAACGTGATGCTCGGCTACTGGGACGACCCGGTCGCGACCCGTGAGGCGTTCGACGACGGGTGGCTCCGGACCGGCGACATCGGCCACTTCGACCCCGACGGCTACCTGGTCATCACCGATCGGCTGAAGGACCTGATCGTCACCCGGCAGGGCAAGAACATCGCGCCCGGCCCGATCGAGGAGGAGCTCGGGGCCGACCCGTTCATCGCCCACGCCGTGCTCGTCGGCGACGACCGGCCCTGCGTGACGGTGCTGATCTCCCCGGACGTGGGCGAGCTGGAGGCCTGGGCGGAGGCGCACGCCATCGCGTACGGGTCGCTCGAGGACCTGGTGGCACATCCCGACGTGCTCGCCGAACTGCGCCGCCGGGTGGAGAAGGTGTCGGCCAAGCTGCCGCACCAGGAGAAGATCCGCGACCTGCGGGTGATCTTCGACGAGTTCACCATGGAGAACGGTCTGCTCACCCCGACCCTCAAGGTGCGCCGTCGCGCGGTGGAGAAGCGCTTCGCCGCCGTTGTCGACGAGATGTACGACCGGATCGCCGCTGCCCGGAAGGTCGCCAAGGACGCCGCCGAGCACGCCCGGGAGGCTGCCGACCAGGCGCTACACCGGTTGAACGGCGACCGGTAAAGGAAGGCGGTTTCGCGTGTCGATGGTGCCGTCGCTACGACGGTGACAGAACCTGATCCTGCCTCTGCATCAGAGCGCCTGGTGCTGGCGACAGTGAGTGGAGCGACGGGGTCGTGGACACGACGGGTGTCCCAGGGCGACGGTGGCCGGGGCGATCTGCCCGGGCCACCGCGCGATCCTGAGGAAGGCCCGCGATGGGCCGGGGCTATCGGAGCGGATGGCCGTCCCCATCGGTGGCGTACGAGCCGGAGCCGACGAGAATGAGGATGAATTCGACGAACGCCCATACCGCGACTGCGAAGACGAGAATGAATCCTACGACGATGCCGGCAGTGATCCACCCCACAATGGTCAGTGCCAGCTGGGTAACTGCCCGGCCCATGCGGTGCAGGTAGAAATTGTGGATACCCAGAGTTCCGAGAAAGAAGGCCAGAAGTGCTGCCGCCACTCGGGACCTCTGCTCAGGGAACTGTTGGGCGACCGGCAGCCCCGCAGTCTGCGAGTAGTGCAGCTGTGCCGGATATCCCGGCTGGCCCTGGTATCCGGGCTGGCCTTGGTATCCGGGCTGGCCTTGGTAAGGAGGTTGTGTGAGGGGGCCGGGCATGCCTGCTTGATGGGTCTGGGGTGAGCCTTCCCACGGGGCCTGGCGCCCCGACTGGGCCGGAGGGACTGGAGTTTCGTACCCTGCGGGTGCGCCTGCAGGATTGAATGGCAGACCCTCAACACCCGGGTTACTGATGGGCATGGGCTGGCCGTTCGGTCGGGGAGAGTCGACGTCGAATGCGGAGGCCGGCTCGGCTGCGTACGGAGACGCGGCGGAGCTTGTCGGATCCGTTAGGAATGACTGTTGAGGGGCGTCCGTCGGCCGGGTTTCGGCTGCCTGACCGTCAGGCAGCCGAGAGGCCTGCCAGTCGCCTTCTGGCGCGGGTTGGGAACCGTTAGTGCTCATGGATCGCTCCTGTGACTTGAGGTTCGTCGCCACGGACGCGGCGAGCGACGCCTCATTCTGGCATTCTTCGGGTGCTCGAGTAGTGAGTGCGGTACCGGAACCCTCTGGGCCGTTGACATGTGAAGTCCGCCATGGATCGCTCTCTTGATTCAGTCAGAGCGCCGGTATCGGTTCCCCGCAGCAGAGAGGCAGCAAGGCCCGTGACGCGAAAGGCAGCTGCAGACGCGCGCGGGTTCTGGGCCATGCAGAAGGACAGAATCGGAGACACCATCCTCACTGTCCGGGGATTGAACCCGGAGGTGCTCGACATGGTCGTGGGGCAGCTCGGTGGAGCACTGCTGGGGCGAAGGCGAGGCGTGCTGAGCAGGCACCTCCGGCGTCAGCTCATGGGTGCGACGGTGACGAGCAAGTTCAGGCAGACGTGGGCGAAGTCCTACAGCTCCACCACCTGCCGCGAGTGGAGCAGCAGCATGACCAACGCTCAGCAGTGGGCGGCGTCGGACATGCTCGCCGGGGCGCGAAATCAGGGGCGACGGTGGGACCGGGCTGCCCTCGGATGCACTCACTAAGAGGTGCGGGACATGGAAGAAGGTGAGCTGACCTTCGTCGGCCTCAGTTCCGCGTCGACAAGGCCTTGCGGGTGGTGATCTGCCAGGCCTGGATCGACGGCGTCTCGACCCGCAAGGTCGACCAGCTGCTCAAGGCCCTCGGCAACACCGCCGGGATCTCCCGTTCTCAGGTCTCGCGCGTCTGCACCCAGATCGACCAAGCCGTCGGCGAGTTCAGCGGCCGGGTCCTGGACCACACCTGGTTCCCCTACCTCGACGCGACCTACCTGCACGTCCGCCTCGGCGGACGGGTCGTCTCCCAGGCCCTGGTCATCGCGACCGGGATCGCCGCGACCGGGCGTCGTGAGATCCTCGGCCTGGCCTTCGGTGACGCCGAGATCACCGATCTCTGGACCGAGTTCTTCCGCGGCCTGCGCGCCCGCGGCCTGAAAGTCTCCTCCCCGACCGACCCCCTGGGGCGTCGTCCTGGTCATCTCAGGTGCGTCGCGTTGCCGGGCAGGCCGACGCCGGCGGGCTCGGGTCAGGCGGGCGCCGGGTCAGGACTGAGCCACCGGCGCCCTGACCGCGCCGGCCTGACCCGTCAGGACTGGGACGCGGGCGGGGCCGTCGGGTCGTCAGGTCCCTGCGGAGTCTGCGCGGTCCGCGGCGGTTGGGGCGCCTGGCCGAACGGCGACTGCTGGCCGAACGGCTGTTCCGGTGACGGGGCCGGCGGCTGCTGGGGCGGATACGGCTGCTGTGGTGCCTGCCCGGAGGGCTGCTGCCCATAGGGATCCTGAGGTGCCTGCCCGGAGGGCTGCTGGGGCTGCTGGCCGGAGGGCTGCTGGGGCTGCTGGCCGTACCCCTGCGGTGGGTATTGGTCATAGCCCTGCGGTGCGTACTGACCGTACGGGTCCTGCGGGTAGCCGGAGCCATCGCCCGCGACGCCCTTGGGGTTGGGGCCGTACTGGTTGTCGCCGGGCTGGGAGTCCTTGATGTAGTAGAGGAAGATCAGCAGGAGGACGCCGATGACCGGGATCAGGCCGAGCAGGAGGTACCAGCCGGACCGGTTGATGTCGTGCAGGCGTCGGATGGCGACGGCGATGCCCGGCAGCAGCAGGACGAGGCTCACCAGACCGGCGATCGGCGTGGCGGTGCTGCGGCTGAAGAGGATCTTGTCGAGGATCCCGGCCGCCGCGTCGGCGATGACGACGAACAGGACCCAGTACCAGAACTCGGACCGTCGGGCCCGGCCGGTGAAGGTGACGTACTTGCTGAAACAGGTCTGAATCGCTTCGGAGAAGCCCATGGTCACTCCCGGAGGGTCAGGGACCGGCGCAGGGTCCGGTCACACGACAACGGTACGGCCGGGCGGGCCCGCGATGCAGGGTCCTGCGGAGGAAAGTCTCGTCACTCGTGCGGGTCGTCGCTCGTGCGGGGCCCTGCGACGGTGCGGACCCGGACCGGGATCCGACGACGGGGCCGGGGACGGCATGACGGCCCGGGCTGGTCGCGCCGGGCCGTCATGGTGCTGCGGCACCTGCTGGGGTGGGGCCGGGGTCAGGCCTCGGGGGTCCCGGTCAGCTGGCCGTCGGTGTATCCGGCCGGGGCCGTCACCGGGGCCGGGGCAGTGGTGGGCCGGGTGGCGACGAGCGGGTCAGGCCCGAACCGGTTGGCGCCGGCCACGGACTTCTTGATGTAGAAGGCGAAGATCAGGAAGAGATCGCCGATCACCAGCACGAGGGCGAGCAGGATCCACCAACCGGAACGGTTGACGTCGTGCAGGCGCCGGACGGTCACGGCGAGGCTCGGCAGCAGCAGGGCCAGGCCGGCGAGCGACGAGAGGATGCCCGTGACGGCGCCCTCCGGGGTGAGGCCGAGGGCGTTGTCCAGCCCGGCGGCGATGAGGCTGACGATGAAGGTGAAGAGGACGAAATACCAGAACTCCGCACGGGTCGCGCGACCCGAGAAAACGACGTACTTGCGGAAACAGGTCTTGATCGCGTCGAGGAAGGCCATATGTGCTCCTGTGGTCCGGGCCGGCGGATTCTGCCGGCCTCGCGAGGAGGACCGTACTGAAAAAGAGGGCAATGTCGGGCATCGGGGTCCGGCGGGCGGCCGATTGGCATCCGCGCTGCCCGGCGCCTAGACTCGTCCCTTGGTCCTCACTCCCCATGAGCGGGGGCCGGCACACGCCCTCCTGCCATGGGACAGACCCATGGCCGCAGAGACCACAGGAGGTGGGATACGCGTATGCGCAAGTACGAGATCATGGTCCTCATCGATCCGGACACCGATGACCGTCAGGTCGCCCCGATGATCGAGAAGCACCTCGAGACCATCACCAACGAAGGCGGCTCGGTCGAGAACATCGACCACTGGGGCAAGCGCAAGCTGGCCTACGACATCAACAAGAAGTCCGAGGCGTTCTACGCGGTCATCAACCTGACCGCCGAGCCGGCTTCCGTCCAGGAGATGGACCGACTGATGACCATCAACGAGCAGATCATGCGGACCAAGGTGCTCCGCCCCGACCTGCACGCCTGATCGTCCTCCGTCCGGACGACCCGGCCCGCCGAGCGGGACCCTGACTGTCAGCGGCCCCTGGCAAGGTGGGAGCATCGGTCCGACACGTCAGATCCCTCTGACCCAGGACGTCTGCATCGGGTCCACGGACATCAACAATCTCGACTGGAGATCCTTCATGGCTGGCGAAACCGTCATCACCGTCGTCGGAAACCTCACCGCCGATCCCGAGCTGCGCTTCCTCCCCTCCGGGGCGGCCGTCGCGAACTTCACCGTGGCCTCCACGCCGCGGACGTTCGACCGGCAGTCCGGCGAGTGGAAGGACGGCGACGCCCTGTTCCTCAACTGCTCCGTGTGGCGCCAGGCGGCCGAGAACGTCGCCGAGTCGCTGCGCAAGGGCATGCGGGTGCTGGTGCAGGGCCGGCTGCGGCAGCGCAGCTACGAGACCCAGCAGGGCGAGCGTCGTACGGTCGTCGAGCTGGAGGTCGACGAGGTCGGCCCGTCGCTGCGTTACGCGACCGCCGCGGTCACCCGGTCCTCGGGTGGCCAGGGCGGTCAGGGTGGCCAGGGCGGCGGCTTCGGCGGCAACCAGGGTGGCGGGTACGGCAATCAGGGCGGCTACGGCTCCCAGGGTGGCCAGTCCGCCGGCGGCTACGGCAACCAGGGTGGCGGCTTCGGCGGCAACCAGGGTGGCCAGTCCGGTCAGGGATCGCACGGTGGCGACAACCGTGAGCAGCTGGCCGACCCATGGGGTCAGCCGCAGAGCGACGAGCCCCCGTTCTGATCGGGCCCGCCGCTGATCAGAAACGCTACTGATCCGGCAGGACCCTGATCTGCTCCCGTCGAGAGCACACCACACATCCGAAGGCACATTCCGGCATCACGCCGGGCTCTGAAAGGAGAGCACCACAATGGCCGTACGCAAGCCCATCAGCAAGAAGAAGGCTGCGCCGATCAAGAAGACCCGCATCGGCAAGGTGGACTACAAGGACACCGCGCTGCTGCGCAAGTTCATCTCCGAGCGTGGCAAGATCCGTGCGCGTCGGGTGACCGGCCTGTCGGTCCAGGACCAGCGCAAGGTCGCCATCGCCATCAAGAACGCGCGCGAGGTGGCCCTGCTGCCGTACGCCTCGGCCTCCCGCTGATCAGGAAGAGGAGAACACAGTCATGAAGCTCATCCTGACCAATGCAGTGGAGAACCTCGGTATCGCCGGTGACGTCGTCGAGGTCAAGGACGGCTATGCCCGCAACTACCTGGTCCCGCAGGGTTTCGGGATCAAGTGGAGCCGCGGTGCGGAGTCCCAGATCGAGGGCATCAAGCGCAACCGCGACGCCCGCCAGGTGCATGACCGCGCCCACGCCGAGGAACTGCGTGTGCAGATCGAGGGCCTGAAGGTCCAGATCGCCGTGCGGGCCTCCGAGGAGGGCAAGCTCTTCGGTGCCGTCACCGCGGCCGACATCGCCAAGGCCGTCAAGGCCGCCGGTGGCCCGACCATCGACAAGCGCGGTGTGAAGGTCGAGAAGCCGATCAAGACCGTGGGCGAGCACACTGTCGGTGTGAAGATCCACGAGGCCGTCACCGCGCACTTCCCGGTGGAGGTCGTCGCCGCCTGAGGCGCCGATCGATGCGCCGTCTGAGGCGCTGAACGTACGGAGGGGCCGATCCTGCGGGGTCGGCCCCTCCTGCGTACGTCTCACCTCCGGCGCGTGCCGCCTCCCGTAACGTTCTTCTCCGGTGCATGCCGCCGCCGGTAGGCCGCACCTCCGGCGTGTGCCGCGCCCCGGGGTGGGGATGGCGGCCGCACCCCCTGGTGGCGACGGCGCGTCCCAAGCGGCTCAGTGGCCGACAACCATCCACGCCGTGCCGCGGGCGCGGAGCCACAGCGTCACCGCCCGGGCAGCGATCCACACGCCGTACGCGGCCCACAGCCACGCCAGGCCCGCGTCCGTCGCCCGTACGACCAGGGCGAGCGGGGCGTAGACCGCGGTGGCGAGCAGCCCGGCCAGGGAGAGGTAGCGGGCGTCGCCGGCGCCGATCAGCACCCCGTCGAGCACGAACGTCACGGCGCCGACCGGGATGATGCAGGCGAGGACGACGAGGGTCACCATCAGGACGCCGTGCACCCTCGGGTCCGGCGTGAAGAGGCCGCCGAGCACCGGCCGCAGCAGCACCAGCGCCACCCCGACCACCACCCCGAAGCCCACCCCCCAGACCAGCACGCGGCGGGTGATCCGCCGGGTCCCGGTGACGTCACCGGCGCCGAGCCGCAGCCCGATCAGGGCCTGCGCGGCGATCGCGAACGCGTCCAGGGCGTACGCCATCGTCTGCCACAGGCTGTACGCGACCTGGTGGCCGGCCAGGGCGACCTCGCCCATCCCGGCGGCGGTGAACGTCGTGACCGCGATCGCGACCTGGAGGGTCGCGGCGCGCAGGATCAGCCAGCCGCCGGACCGGGCGGCTGCCAGCACCCCGCCGAACCGCAGCTCGAACCGGACGCCGTGGCTCGCCGCACCGCGCAGTACGGTCGTGCCGAGCACGGCGGCGCCGGCCCACTGGGACAGCGCGGTGCCGATCCCGGCGCCGGCGATCCCGAGACCGGCGCCGTAGACCAGGGTGAGGTTGAGGGCGATGTTGACCAGGTTGACCCCGACCGCGACCAGCAGGGGGATGCGGGTGTTCTGCAGTCCGCGGAGCACGCCGGTCGAGGCGAGGCTGACCAGTTGCGCGGGCAGGCCGAGGCCGACCAGGCGCAGGTACGTCGTCGCATAGCCGGTCGCCTCGGGAGTGGACCCGTACAGGCGGAGAATCGCCGGGGCGCCGACCAGCAGCCCGACACACAGCACGACCCCGATCAGCAGGCCGAGGACCATGCCGTCCAGGCCGCCGGCCAGCGCCCCGCGGCGGTCGCCGGCGCCCAGGAGCCGTGCCACGGTCGCCGTCGTGCCGTACGCCAGGAAGATGGACAGGCCGACGAGCAACCCGATGACGGTGGAGGCCATTGTCAGGCCGGCCAGCTGCGCGGTGCCGAGGTGCCCGACGATGGTGGTGTCGGCCAGGATCAGCAGCGGTTCGGCGACCAGCGTCGCGAACGCCGGGACCGCCAGCGCCAGGATCTCCCGGTTCAGCGAACGTACGGTCCTGGGAGTCTCGATCACCTGGTCAGCATAGGGTCCCGGCGCACGGGCCCCGACCCACCGACGAGCCGGGGCGGGGCCGGGTCCCCACCCGTGGACCGGGTCGCTTCGAGCACACAGCCGCGAAGCGAGTCCCGGTTTCGGCGCTTCCCCCTGCGGGCCGGGTCATCTCCCCGTTCTGCGGCAGTGTCGATCGGTCAGGCCCCGGTGACACGGACCCGGTCGGGTGATCCCGACGTCAGGTCACCAGACCGCGGCGATCGCCTCGGCGACGCGGTCGATGTTGCCCGGGTTCAGCGCGGCCACGCAGATCCGGCCCTTGTCGGTGCCGTACACGTGGAACTCCTCGCGCAGCCGCACCATCTGGTCCTTCGACAGGCCGGAGTAGGAGAACATCCCGACCTGGTCGGTGATGAAGGAGACGTCGTCGGTGACGCCGGCGGCCTTCAGCCCGGCGACGAGAGCGGCGCGCATCTGCTTGATCCGGTCGCGCATCTCGCCGAGCTCGACCTCCCACTGGGCCCGCAGCTCGGGGTCGCCGAGGACGGTGGCGACGATCTTCGCACCGTGGGTGGGCGGGTTGGAGTAGAGCGTACGGACCACTGGCTTGAGCTGGGACAGCACCCGCCGGGCCTCGTCCGCGTCGCCGCAGATCACCGACAGGGCGCCGTCGCGCTCGCCGTACAGGGAGAAGCTCTTGGAGAACGAGGTCGAGCAGACGAACTGCAGCCCGGCGGCCGCGAACCGGCGGACCACCTGGGCGTCCTCCTCCAGGCCCTGCGAGAAGCCCTGGTAGGCCATGTCGAGGAACGGGACCAGCCCGCCCTCCTTGACCACCTCGATGACCGTGCCCCACTGGCCGGCGTCGAGGTCGTAGCCGGTCGGGTTGTGGCAGCAGGCATGCAGCACGACGATCGTGCCGGCGGCTGCGGCGCGCAGGTCCTCGATCATCCCGTCGAAGTCGATGCCCCGGGTGGCGGCGTCGTAGTAGCGGTAGTTCTCCACCGGGTAGCCGGCCGCGGTGAACAACGCGCGGTGGTTCTCCCAGGACGGATCGGAGATCAGCACCGTCGCACCGGCGGCGACCTTCTTGAGGAACTCCGCGCCGACCCGCAGGGCGCCGGTCCCGCCGAGGGACTGGACGGTCGCGGTGCGCTCGATCACCGGGCTGCCGGCGCCGAGGACGAGCTCCTTGACGTACGCGTTGTACGCGGCCAGTCCGTCGATCGGCAGGTACGGCTTCGGCTGCGGGGTGGCGGCGATCCGCTTCTCCGCCTCGGCGACGCAGGCCAGCAGGGGCAGCTTGCCCGCCGCGTTCTGGTAGGCGCCGACCCCGAGATTCGCCTTCTGAGGATCGGTGTCCGCCTTGAACTTCTCGGTCAGGCCGAGGATCGGGTCGGCGGGAGCCATTTCGACGGCGGAGAACAAGGACATGGAGACCCCTTCGCTCGGAGCTGGGCTGCGCGCGGGGTGGCGCGGTGTCCAGCGTAGTGCGCGGAGCGCGCGATGGAGGCCCCGCACGACTCTCCGGACACGGTGTCGGGCCTCCCTCCGGACACGGTGTCGGGCCTCGGGGTAGCGTCGGCACGGTGAGGAATCCCAGCGCCATCGACACGATCGCCGAGGACCACACCCGGCGGCTGGCCGAGCTGCGGCCCACCTGGGCGACCGCTCTCGGCGTCCCCGGCCACGACGACCGGATGGGCGACTTCTCGCCCGCCGGCCACGCGGCCTACGCCGACCTCGTCCGCCGGACGCTGGCCCGCCTGGACCGGGTCGCGGTGGATGACCGGGTCGCGGCGGCGCCGGGTGACGACGTGGCTCCGGAGGGGCCCGCGGGCCGTGGCGCTGCGGAGACCCCGGCGGACATCGCCGCCCGGGACACTCCGGCGGACATCGCCGCCCGGGACACCGTCACCCTCGCGGCGATGCGCGACCGGCTCGGCCTGGAGCTCGAGCTGTACGAGGCCGGCGAGTACCGGGCGGCCGCGAACAACATCGAGTCGCCGGTGCAGGGCCTGCGCGAGGTGATCGACCTGATGCCCACCGACTCGGCCGCAGACTGGGAGGTGGTCGCCGCGCGGGTGGCCGACATCCCGCAGGCGGTCGACGGCTACATCGCCTGCCTGCGGGAGGGCCTGGCGGAGGGCACCCGCGCCGGCTCCGGCCCTGACCGCGGGCCGCGGCCGACCCGCCGACAGGCCGAACAGGCCCTCGCCGACGCGGCGCTGCTCGCCGATCCCACGGCCTCGTGGTTCGTCACCCACCTCACCGCGCCCGGGCTCGCCGACTCCACGCTGACCGCCCGCCTCGAGCAGGCGGCCCAGGGCGCCGCCGTGGCGTACAGCCGGCTGGTCGGGGTGCTGCGCGATGAGGTGCTGCCGGGTGCGCCGGAGGCCGATGCCGTGGGCCGGGAGCGCTATGCGCGGTTCTCCCGCGACTTCGTCGGCGCTGCCGTCGACCTGGACGAGACGTACGACTGGGGCCTGGACAACCTGCGCACGCTGGCCGCCGAACAGCAGGCCCTCGCCGCCGGGATCGCCGGACCGGGTGCCACGGTGCGGCAGGCGATCGAGGTCCTGGACGCCGACCCGGCGCGGTGGATCCACGGCACCGACGCGCTGCAGGAGTGGATGACCCGGGTCAGCGGGGAGGCCATCGAGGCGCTCGACGGGGTGCATTTCGACATCTCCGGTGATCTGCGTCGGCTGGAGTGTCGCATCGCGCCGACGAACACCGGCGGCATCTACTACACCGCGCCCAGCGACGACTGGTCCCGCCCGGGGCGGATGTGGTGGTCGGTGCCGGCCGGGGTCAGCGACTTCACCACCTGGCGGGAACGCACCACCGTCTACCACGAGGGTGTGCCGGGCCACCACCTGCAGATCGGCCAGGCGGTCGCCAACAAGGACGAGCTGAACACCTGGCGACGCCTGGTCTGCTGGACCTCCGGGCACGGCGAGGGCTGGGCGCTCTACGCGGAGCGGCTGATGGCCGAGCTGGGGTTCCTCGACGACCCGGGGGACCGGTTCGGCATGCTCGACGCGCAGCTGCTGCGCGCGGCCCGGGTGGTGTTCGACCTCGGGGTGCACCTGGGCAAGCCGGCGCCGGAGGAGTTCGGCGGCGGCACCTGGGACGCCGACAAGGGATGGGCCTTCCTGCGGCACTACGTCGCCTCCGACGAGGGCACGCTGCGGTTCGAGTGGAACCGCTATCTCACCTGGCCGGGCCAGGCGCCGAGCTACATGATCGGCCAGCGGATGTGGCAGGAGCTGCGCGCCGACGCAGCCGCGGCTGCCGTCGCGCGGGGGACGGTGTTCTCGGCCGCCGACTTCCACGCCCGGGCGTTGTCCCTCGGCTCCCTGCCACTCGACGTGCTGCGGACGGCCCTCGCGGGCTGAGGCCCGACCCCGGTAGCCCCGGATCCCGGCGGTCCGGATCCCGATCGGGGCAGTCCCGACGGTCCCGATCCCGGTGATCGGCCGCAGGCGGTCGACCCCGGGGCGGTCCCGGTGCGCCCGCGGGGCGGCGCGGTCAGATCGCGCCGGCGTACATCACCGCGGAGCAGCGGCAGGCCGCGCCACCACAGGCGGGGCAGCCGGCCGGCGCGTTCTCGCCGACGCTCCAGAAGCCGGGCACCTCGGCGAAGGGTTCCAGCCCGACGCGCTCGAGGATGGCGCCCATCGTGACGCCGTGCGGGGTCTGTCGGGCCACCGCGGCCCAGACCCCGGCGCGCTGCCGACGGAGCTGTTCGCGGGCCGCCTGGGTGAGGTGGGTGCCGAGGCCGCGGCCGGTGTGGTCGGGGTGCACCGCCACCGTGTCGAGCAGGCCGATCCGCCGGGCATGGAGCACATCGGGCAGGCCACTGCGCAGCATCCGGGCCATCGGGCCGGGCTTCATCGTGGTGCCCAGGCAGACCCCGACGATCGTACGGTCCGATTCCGCGACGAGGGCGAATCCGTACGGGTCGTGGCGGAAGGTGTCCGGTCCACCGAGCAGCGGCTCGTGTCCCACCTGACAGCGAATGATCGCCTGCACGGCGGGGAAGTCCACCGGGGAGGCGAGGCGGATGCTGAGAACTGAACTGCGCGGCATGGCGTCCCCAAGGCTAGGACGGTCCCGGCCCGCCCGTCCACCGGGGCCCCGCCGGGACAGGTGGGCGTCCCTCACCGTGTTCGCCGCCTCCCTCACCGTGTTCTCAGCCCCGGTCGGGCAGGGTCTGCTGTTGGTGATGCCGCACCTCACCGCGTGCCCGCGCCGCGCCGCCAGCTCCCTCCTCCTCCGGTGGCGCGCGCGGGCCGTTCCCGCCCCGGTCCCGGGCCGGTGGCCCGCCGGGAGCCGGCGGGAATAGCCTTTCGATGATGGCCGGCGCCCGGGTGGACGCCCTAGCGTGGTGGTGGGCCGGGTGGACGGCAATCCCCCATTTGTTGCACACCACCCGGCTCGCCATGTTCCCGCTTGTTGCGTCGTCTTCACCTCCCGCGTCTCCCCGGCCGTCGGCGGCGAGGGCCGGGCCTCATCCGGCCGTACTGCTCGACGGGAGTCAGTCGGCGGTACCTGCTGGCCGGCACCCACCCGGACGTACCTGCTCGACGGGAGTCACCCGGCGGGGGCCTGTTCGGCGGACGTCAGCGGGCGAGCGCGTCGGCCAGCGCTGTACGGAGCCCGTCCGCCGTCCAGCGCCCGTGGAAGATCGGGGTGCCCGGGGCGAACAACCTGCCGTTGGCCAGTGGCCCTGCGTCGACGGCATCGAACCCGATGGCGTCCAGCAGGGCACTGACCCTCGCCGTCGCTTCGGGGCGGTCCGAGGCGACCGCCAGCGCCCGGCGCCCCTCCTCACCGCTCGGGCGGGTGTCGGTGCTGATCTCGCGGGCCCCGATGTGGTTGAGCGTGCGGACGACGAAGGAGCCGGGCAGGTGCTGCTGGACCAGTTCGCTGGTCGAGCGGGGATCGTCGTCGATCTCGGGGATCCGCCCGTCGATCAGGGGCAGGTAGTTCATCACGTCGACGACGATGCGTCCGGCCAGCGGCTCCGCCGGCAGCGAGCGGTAGCGCCGCAGCGGGATGGCGGCGATGACGATGTCGCTGGCGTACGCCTCGGTGCGCGGGACCGCCTCGACCCCGGGCAGGAACGGGGCGATCTGCTCGGCCGTCACCCGCGCCGGCCGCCGCGTCGCGAGGCGTACGTCGTAGTCGGTGCCGAGCAGGCGGGCGGCGATCGCCATCCCGAGGTGCCCGGCCCCGAGGATCCCGACGGTCAGGTGGTGCGGTGATCTCACCCGGCCATTGTCATCGTCGCCGGGCCCGGTGGCCGTCGTCGGCCACGGGGTGGCCCGGGCCGACCTCCCGCACGCCGGTCGGGGGTCGCCGTAGTCCCGTGTGCCGTTCCGGTCCGGCGGCTAGGCTCGCCGCATGAGTGACGACGCCGATGGCATCACCCTCGAGTCCGACCCGCAGGGGCAGCAGTACGTCCTGCGTGACGGCGACAAGCTGATCGGGCAGCTGGCGTACGCGCCGTACGGGCCGGACGGCACGGTCCGGGTGCTCTACCACACCGAGGTCGACAAGGAGTACGGCGGACGGGGGCTCGCGGCCCGGCTGGCCGCCGTGGCGCTCGACGACGCGGTGGCCCAGGGCCTCACCATCGTGCCCTGGTGCCCCTACATCCGCGCGTACGTCGGCAAGCACCCGCAGTACGGGCCGCACGTGGCCCCGGTGACCGCCGAGTACCGGTCGGTCGTCCCCGAGGAGTACTGGGAGGCCTGAGCTGGACTCAGACCTGACCCGGACTCGGAGGCCTGACCGGCACAGGCTCGCCACGCTCGGTGCGGGCCATGACCGCCGCCGGCCACGGCTGGATGGCACCGGACCGGGTGCGCTCAGCGGCGCACCGCCCGGCCGACCGCGGCCTTCACCGGACCGTACGTGGCGGCCCACCACAGCACCGTGCCCAGCGGCAGCCCCCACCAGCCGGCCCACCGGGGCCGGGTGCCGTCCGGGCGCAGACCGCCCGGTGCGGCGGCGCCGATGGTGGCGAAGAGCGCACCGTAGGCCGGGGCCACCAGCCGCTGGCGGGCGGGTAGCCCATCGTCGCCGCCGAGCGCGACCAGGATGCCGGCCACCGCGCCGATGCTCGCGGCCCCCGGGACATCCGCCCAGGCCCGCCGGCCGGTGAACCCCAGCCGGCGACGCTGCGCGATCGTCCCGACCGTGGCCACGGCGGCCGCCCCGACGCTCAGCCAGGCCAGCGCGCGGGCCCAGCGTCCCGGGCCCGCGATCGCCTGCTCGAGCAGTTCGTCGTCGAGGTCGTCGGGGTTGAGCAGGCCGAGGCGGGCGGCGATCGCGCCCATGTTGAGGGCCCAGCCGATGCCGAAGACGTGCGGCACCACGACGTGCGGGTCGGACGGGTCGAACGTCGCCGCCATCCGCTCGAGGACCCCGGCGGTGAGGGAGTTGGGGATGCCGAACACCGTCTTCAGCGGGCGCTCGGTGCGCAGTTCCTCGTCGAGCTCGGCGGCGTACGCGCGGGCCGAGCCGAACGAGGCCACCGCCGCGGCCGACGGGTCGTCGGGTCCGTCGTAGCCGGCGGCCGTCTCGCGCAACGCGGCCTCGAGGTCGGCCAGCGCCTGGCGCCGGGCGTTCCCCCGGGCCCGCAGGTGCCGGGCGACCTCGTCGACGTAGGTGGAGATCGGGTCGGTCATCGTGATTCCTCCCTGAGCAGGGTGTCCATCGCCGCGACCACCTGCCGCCAGGCCGCCGCCTGGTCGGCGAGCTCGGTGCGGCCGGCGTCGCTGAGCGTGTAGTACTTGCGCGGCGGTCCCTTCGGCGACTCCCGCCAGGTGGTCCCGACCAGGCCCGAGTTCTTCAGCCGGGTGAGCAGCGGGTAGATGGTGCCGGTGGTGGCCTCCAGCCCGGACAGCCCGGCGAGACCCTCGACGATCTCGAACCCGTACGACGGAGCACGGTCGAGCAGGGCGAGGACGGCCAGTTCGAGAGCGCCCTTGCGCAACTGGGTCAGGTGGTCGGCGCGCATACCTATATTGCATTGCAAAGTACCCGGTCGTGTCAATACGCTGGAGACACCCGGATCCCTCGACCGGGTCCGCGCCACCGATCTCCCCGGAGAGTGCCATGGTCCCCGTTGCCTCGCTCGTGTTCCTGGTCGTCGACGTCATCATCTGCTTCGGCATCCCGCTCGGCGGGCTGGCCTGGCTGGCGACCCGGCGGACGCCGGACGGCGCCGCGCGGTACCCCGCGGTCGGCCGGGCCTTCCTCTGCGGCATGCTCGCCTTCGCCGCCTCCCAGCTGCTCACCCGGCTGCCGTTGATGGCCGTGGTGGTGCCCCAGCTGCCGCACCCGGTCGCCGCCTTCCTGCTGTCCGGGCCGGTTGCCAGCTACACCGCCGGTCTGTTCGAGGAGACCGGCCGGCTGGTGGTGATGGTGCTGCTGCTGCGCCGTTTCCACCGCTGGGTCGACGGCGTCGCGTTCGGCCTCGGGCACGGCGGCCTGGAGGCGATGGCGCTGGTCGGCCTCACCTTCGTGTCCGATCTCGTGATCGCCGTGATGATCAACACCGGTGGGTGGTCATCCCTCGCCGCCGCGCTGCCCGCGGACCGGGCGCAGCAGATCCGCGACGTGATGACCGGCACGGCCCCGACGACGTTCCTGGCCGGCGGGGTCGAGCGGATCGGCGCGATCGGCGTCCACGTGGCGCTGTCGGTGCTGGTGCTGTGGGGGGTGCACCGGTCCCGCAAGCTGCTGGCCTGGGTGCTCGCCGTGGTCCTCCACGGCACGGTGAACCTCACCGCGGTCCTGTTGGCCGGCGCGAAGGTCAACCTCTGGTGGATCGAGCTCGCCGTGCTGGTCCTCGCGGCGGCACTGCTGGCGCTGGCGGTACGCCTGCGCCCGGCGTTCGCCATGCAGGTGGCCCCCGATCTGCGGCGGATGCCGCCCCCGGTGCCCCCGGTGTGACAAGACCCACAGCGCGATCGCCCGGTGGCGGACGTCAAGTGTCTTGCCGCGGGGGACCTGTCTGCGATATTAAATACGGCATACCCGTATTTAAAGGAGTCCTCCGTTGTCGACCGTCCGGGATCTCAACCCACCACCCGCGCACCAGCGTTCCCTGAACCGCCGTGATCGGCGATGGTGGACCGCACTCGTCCTCGTCGTCGTCTCGTCCTTCGCCGTGCTGCTGTTCCTCGGCGACCAGATCCGGATCAGCAAGCCCCCGATCCCCGCGAAGGTGGTCGACGCCAACGGCGCCGTCCTGATGACCGGCGCGGACATCACCGAGGGCCAGCGGATCTGGCAGTCCATCGGCGGCCAGGAGATCGGCTCCGTCTGGGGTCACGGTGCGTACGTCGCGCCGGACTGGACGGCCGACACGCTGCACCGCGAGCTGACCTACGTCCTCGACCAGTACGCCCGGAAGGAGGGGGCGGCCTCGTACGACGCCCTCGACGCCGAGCGACAGGCCGCACTGAAGGCCCGTCTCAAGGCCGACATCCGCACCAACACGTACGACGCGACGACCGACACCATCACCATCGACCATTTGCGGGCCGAGGCCTGGAAGCTCAACTCGGCGCACTTCGCCCAGGTCTTCGCCCAGGGCAACGAGCGCTACGCGATCCCGAGCGGCACGCTGACCGACTCGACGCAGCTGCAGCAGATGAGCGACTTCTTCTGGTGGAGCGCCTGGGCGGCGGAGACCAACGCCCCCGGCCATGACGCCACCTACCTGCAGAACTGGCCGCACGAGCCGCTGATCGACAACGTCCCCACTCCGACCAACGTGCTGTGGAGCATCATCAGCTTCATCCTGCTGCTCGGCGGCATCGCCGGCATGGTCTGGTACCACAATTACCACGCCGATGACGAGGAGGCCCCGTCCGCCGACGAGGTGCCGGAGCGCGACCCGTTGCTCGGCTACCGGGCCACCCCGTCGCAGCGCGCGACGATCAAGTACTTCTACATCGTCGGTGCCCTGTTCGTGGCGCAGATCGCCGTCGGCATCATCAGCGCCCACTACGGCGTCGAGGGCGGCTCGCTCTACGGCATCCCGATCGACAAGATCCTGCCGTACGCAGTGACCCGCACCTGGCACACCCAGCTCGGCATCCTGTGGATCGCCACCGCCTGGCTCGCCACCGGTCTGTACGTCGCCCCGGCCGTCGGCGGTCGCGAGCCGAAGTACCAGCGGCTCGGCGTCAACGTGCTGTTCTGGGCGCTCATCGTCGTGGTGGCCGGCTCCATGGTCGGCGAGTGGCTGTCGATCATGGGCTACATGGGCCACGGTCTGGCGATCAACTGGTGGCTCGGCACCACCGGCCAGGAGTACCTCGACCTGGCCCGGGTCTGGCAGATCGGCCTGTTCATCGGCCTGTTCCTCTGGTTCTTCCTGGTCGCCCGCGGGATGTGGCCGGCGGTCCGGCGGGCCCGCCGTGGCGAGGTCAACCGGCCGACCGAGACCGCGCCGCTGGCCGCCGGCGGGCAGCGCTCGCTGATCGTCATGCTGCTGCTGAGCTCCCTGGCCATCGCCAGCTTCTTCGGCGCGGCTTTCGGGATGTCCGACGGCGGGCACCTGTCGATCCAGGAATACTGGCGCTGGTGGGTCGTCCACCTGTGGGTGGAGGGCTTCTTCGAGGTCTTCGCCACCACGGTGATCGCCTTCCTCTTCGCCCGGCTCGGCCTGGTCCGCGCCCGGACGGCGGCCACGGCGACCATCTCCTCGACCGCGGTCTTCCTGGCCGGCGGCATCATCGGCACCGGCCACCACCTGTACTTCACCGGGTCGAACGACCTGCTGATGGCCTGGAGCGCCGCGTTCAGCGCCCTGGAGGTCGTCCCGCTGGCCCTGGTCGGCTTCGAGGCCTTCCGGCACCTGCGTCTGCTCCGGGTCAGCGAGTGGGCCGTGGGCTACAAGTGGGCGGTCTACTTCTTCGTCGCCGTCTCCTTCTGGAACATGCTCGGTGCCGGCATCTTCGGCTTCCTGATCAATCCGCCGATCTCGCTGTTCTACGTGCAGGGGCTCAACCTCACGCCGCTGCACGGCCACGCCGCCCTCTTCGGGGTGTACGGCATGCTCGGCATCGGTCTGATGCTGTTCTGCCTGCGCTCGCTGATGCCGAGCCGGGAGTGGAACGACAAGGCGATCGCCGTCGGCTTCTGGGGGCTCAACATCGGCCTGCTGATGATGTGCCTGATGTCGCTGCTGCCGCTCGGCCTGGCGCAGGCGTGGGCGTCGATCACCCACGGCCTGTGGTACGCCCGCAGCTCCGACTTCCTCTACACCCCGGTGCTGACCGTGCTGCGCTGGCTGCGCACCCCGGGCGACATCGTCTTCACCATCGGCGGGCTGTCGATCGGTGTCTTCATGGTCGGCCTGCTGTTCGGCTGGTCGGTCCGGACGTCGGGCGGCGAGCAGATCAGCGGCTCGGTCTTCAACCAGCTCCACGACGAGGAGGAGGTCACCGTCGGCGCCGGTGCGGCGTCGGAGGAGTGACCCGCTCCCACCCCTTGCACACCGAGCGGCCCGCACTGGGGGGGGGGCCGCTCGGCTGTGGTCGTGTGTTTTGCGCGTCGTCCGTGTGCCGGGTGGTACCCGCTCCGGAGCATTGCCTGCTGCGGGTCGTACGTGCTGCGGGTCGTACGTTCCCGCGGGGTCGTACGACCCGGCGGGCCTCAGCGGAGCGGGCGGTCCATGTGCTCGGCCGGCGGCTTGGCGAAGAACAGAGCCGCCACCAGGCCCAGCAGGATCACCCCGGCGCCGAGCAGCAGCGACTGGCCCATCGCGGTGGCGAACGCGTCGTGCAGGAACACCGGCAGGGTCCCGGAGAAGCCGTCGGTCGACATCCCGGCCGGCACGGCGGCGCGCTGGGCCGGCGGCAGGGCCGCCACCGTCCTGGTCATCTGCACCTGCAGGCGGTCCGACATCACCGCCGCGATCGAGGCCGATCCGAGCACGCTGCCCATCTGCCGGGTGGTGTTGTAGACGCCCGAGCCGGCGCCGGCCAGCCGCGGCGGGAGGTTGCGGGTGGCGGTCATCGACAGTGGGCCCCAGATCAGGCTGTTCGCCAGGCCGAGCAGCGCCAGCGGCAGCAGGAACATCCAGATCGGGGTGTCCACCTTGGTGATCGACCAGGCCCAGACCTGCGACAGCGAGAAGAGCAGGAAACCGAGGACGGCCAGCCACTTCGGGTTGACCCTGGTCTGCAGCTTGCCGGTCACCGGTGCCAGGCCGCCGGAGAGCAGGGCCATCGGGATCATCGTGAGAGCCGCCTGGGTCGGGGTGAGCCCCCTCACCTCCTGGTAGTAGAGCATCAGCGGGAACGAGGTCCCGACCACGCAGAAGCCCATCACGGTGATGGCGGCGTTCGCGGCGGAGAAGTTGCGGTCCCGGAACAGTGCCAGCGGCACCAGCGGTTCGCGGGTGTTGACCGCCTGCCAGACGACGAACAGCCCGAGCACCACCAGGCCGGCGCTGATCAGCCCCCAGACCGACACCGGGATGTGCGTGTGCAGCCCGCCGACGGTCAGGTCGGTGGTGATGGCGCCCCAGTGGTAGGTGTTGCCCTCCTGGATGCCGAACACCAGCAGGAAGGTGCCGATCGCGCTGAGGGCGACGCCCAGCCAGTCGAACCGGTGCGCATGCACGGGCAGGACCGGCACCAGCCGGACGGCGGCGAGGAAGCCGAGGACACCGATCGGCACATTGATGAAGAAGATCCACTCCCAGCCGAAACCGTCGGTGAGCAGGCCGCCGAGCAGCGGGCCGACCAGCATCGCGACCCCGGCCGTCGCACCCCACAGGGACATCGCCTGGGCGCGTTCCTTCGGCGGGAAGAGCCGGGTGATCACGGCCATCGTCTGTGGGGTCATCAGGGCGGCGCCGAGGCCCTGGACGACCCGCCAGGCGATCAGCGCGCCGGCGGTGCGGGACAGGCCGCAGGCCAGCGAGGAGATGGTGAAGACGGCCAGGCCGATCAGGTAGAGGTTCTTGGGGCCGTAGCGGTCGCCGAGCCGGCCGGTGATCAGCAGTGGCACGGCGTACGCCAACAGGTAGGCGCTGGTGACCCAGATGGCCGCGTTCAGTGTGGTGTCGAGGCCGGTGATGATGTGCGGCATCGCCACCGACACGATCGTGGTGTCGATCAGGATCATGAAGAACCCCACCACCAGCGCGACCAGGGCGCGCCAGGCGTCCCGGGTGGAGACGCCGTGGTCCTCGACCTGCAGTCCGGCGGCGCCGGGGCCGAGGGTGCCGGTGCTGGTGGCGTCGGAGCCGGTGGCATCGGGGGCGGTGGAAGTGGCGTCGGAGCCGGTGGCATCGGTGCCGATCGGTGCGGCCTTCTCGTCACGGGTGGTGCTCATGGCTGCTCCTCAGGATCGGAGGGGGTGGACGCGGCAGTGGCGTACGCGGGCACGGGGGTCTCCGGTGCCGGCGCTCCGGGTGCCGGGTTGTCGGGTGGCGCGGGTGCCGGGGTCTCCGGCGGTCCGTACCCGGACGGTTCGGGGGGCCCGTACAGGGACGGGTCGTAGTAGGGCGAGCTGCTGAGCGGCCGCTCCGGCAGGGCGCCCGGACCGCGCGGCGGCGCGGCGGCGCCCCAGCTGACGGACCCGTCGACGATCCGCCCGGCCAGCGTCCGCAACCAGCGGGTCTCGGCGAGCAGGAGGGTCGCCTGGTAGTCGAGATCGAGCGTGAACCGCTCCGGCAGACCGCGGTCGGCCACGTACGCCAGGGCCCCGATGAGCAGCGCGTGCTCGGCCTCGAGCCGCTCGGCGCGGACGGTCAGCAGCTCGACGGCGCGTTCGGCGCTCAGTTCGTGCAACTCGGCCACCGCGCACGGGAAGCGCGGGTACTCGTACACCGGTCTGGAGACCCATTCGTCGACGGTGGCACGCAGTGCGGCCCGGCCGGCCTCGGTGATCCGGTAGGTGGTCCGCTCCGGCCGGTTGCCGCAGCGGTCCGTGCCGCACGACGCGAGGAGCCCCTCGTCGGCCAGCCGGCCGATCGCGTGGTAGAGCGTGCCCGGGCGGACCTTGACCACCCGGTCCTCGCGGCGCTGCAGCATGAGCTGGTACACCTCGTACGGGTGCGACGGGCCCTCGTGGAGGATTGCCAGGGCCGAGAGCTGCAGCGGTGTGAGGGGCATCGGGTCTCCTTCCGGGGGTGCGGGCTCGTGGCCGTGGCCTTGTTGACCTCGTGGGCCTGTTGACCTCGTGGCCTTGCGGGTGCCGCGTGGGATCGCCGTCCGGTGCGGGTGCTCCCGTGGCGACCGTTCTGTGGTCGCCGTCACACCATAGGTGTTCCGTGCCAACTATTCCAGCTGGAGTATTGCGGCATGGACCAGCCCTGGGTCGAGCCGTCGGGGCAAGCATCGCCCTGCAGCCACATTCCAGTAGCCACGTCCCGGGACCGGATCCCGGGGTCTGCTCAGTCGGAGATCACCTGGTCGAGGTAGCACCAGCGCCAGGACTCGCCCGGCTCGAACGAGCGCATCACCGGGTGCCCGGTCGCGTCGAAATGCTTGCGGGCGTGATTGCCGGGGGAGGAGTCGCAGCAGCCGATGTTGCCGCAGGTCAGGCACATCCGCAGGTGCACGGGCGTCAGGCCTTCGCGCTCACAGTCGGGGCAGCCGGTGTAGGAGTTGGGCACCGCGCAGTCCCTGGCCTCTTGCAGATGGAGGCACGGCTCGGCGATGCTGTGCACGGCGAGGGCGCCGCGGACGGCGTCGCCGCGGTCGACCAACCGCTGGGTCATCACGTCCTCGAGATCGAGCACGTTCAGCACCTCGGAGATGACGGTCTGGTCGGCGCGGCCCTCGTCGCGGATGTCGAGGATGACCTCACGCTCGCGGTCCAGTGCCACCCGGCGCAGCCGGCGGTGCGCCGCCTCGGGCGTCTCGAGCTCGGCGCCGGGCCGGCCGAGCCGTTCCCACAGATTGTTGAGCCGGTGGGTGGTCTCCGCTCTCAGCTGCGCGACGGTGTCCCGGTCCTCCGGGTGGGCCGCCTCGTCGACCGCCGCGAGCCCGGCCGCGGTCGCACGCTGCAGGATCATCGCGGACTCGATCGCGTCCTCGCGGACATCCGGGCCGCGCAGCCGCAGGGCGCGGGCGAGCGGCGGCAGGGTGAGGCCCTGGACCAGCAGGGTGCCGATCGTGACGACCAGGGCGATCAGCACCAGCACCGGACGCCCGGGGGTGTCCAGCGGCAGGGTGAGGGCGGCCGCCAGGGTCACCACGCCCCGCATCCCGGCCCAACCGAGGACGAGCGTCTCCGCCCAGGGCCGGGCCCCGCGGCGGACCAGGAACACCCCGGTGACGAGCAACCAGACCAGCCGCAGCAGGATGACCGCTGCCAGGGCGGCCAGGCAGACGGCGATCACCGTGCCGTGGCCGGTGTCGGAGGTCCATGCGGCGGCGACGATCTCCTGGGTCTGCAGGCCGATCAGCAGGAACACGGCGTTCTCCAGCAGGAACTGCAGGGTGTGCCAGTTGATCCGTGCCGAGAGGCGGGCCTCGGCCGTCTGTTCGCGCTGGGCCCGGTGCCCGAGCACGATCCCGGCGACCACCACGGCGAGTACCCCGGAGCCGTGCAGGAGCTCGGTGAGGGCGTACGCGGTGAACGGGACGAGGAACGACAGACCGACCGTCATCGCGGCGTTCTGCAGCCGGCGGAAGAACAGCCCGGCGAGCCGGGCGACACCGAGGCCGATCGCGACGGCCAGCACGACGGCCCGGCCGAAATCGAGCGCCACCGCGCCGGCCGAGAGGGCCGCGGTGAGGGCCAGTGTTGCGGAGCGCAGGCTCACCAGGGCGGTGGCGTCATTGACCAGGGACTCGCCCTCGAGGATGGTGACCACCCGGCGGGGGAGGCCGACCTGGCGGGCGACCGCGGTGGCGGCGACCGCGTCGGGTGGGGCGACCACGGCGCCGATCGCGAACGCCGCCGCCCACGGCACGCCGAGCATCGGCCGGACCACGAGGGCCACCCCGACCATGGTGAACAACACCAGCCCGATCGACAGCCAGCCGATCGAGGTGATGTTGGACCTGAAGTCGGCGAGTGGGGTGTTGACCGCCGCGGCGTAGAGCAACGGCGGGAGCAGCCCGACCAGCACCAGCTCCGGCGACAGCGCCGGGACCCGCACGAACGGCAGCACCGATCCCACGATCCCGACCAGGATCAGGGCCAGCGGTGCCGATATCCGCAGTCTGTCGGCCCACCACGTCACCACCAGCACCACGAAGGTGAACAGCGTGACCGTGACGACGATCTCCATGCGCCGATGGTAGGGGGTGCGGTGTCCGTGGGCCGTGGCCGACGGTTCGGCGGCGTCGACCCGCGATCGGGGCCCGGCCCGTTCGGTCAGTCCGGGTCGCGGCCCTGCCAGGTGCACAGGCACGCCTCGTTGCCCTCGGGGTCGGCGAGCAGCCAGAACGCCGGCGCGTGGGCGTCGCTGACCAGCCGGCCGCCGGCTCCGAGGGCCGCGTCCAACCGGTGCTGCAGCTCATCATGGGCCACCCAGACGTCGAGGTGGATCCGGTTCCGCTGCGGGCGGGGGGCGTCCATCTGCTGGAACCAGACCGCCGGCCCGAGCCCGTCCGGGTCGGGCAGGGCCAGGTCGCTCTCCTCCGGGGAGTCCACCACCGACATCGGTCGGCCCAGCACGGCCGCCCAGAACGGCCGGACGGCCGGCCGGTCCAGGGCATCCACGCCGACCTCGACGACAGTGAGCCGGTGGTGGTCGGGTTGCACGTCGCGCGCGGCGAGCAACCCGCTGATCCGGGTGGCGAGACGTACGTCCCGGTCGGTGATCGCGCCCACGTCGTGGCTCGCGACGGTCAGGTGGACCCGGGACCAGCGGATCTCGATGTCGGGGTGGTGGTTGAGCGTACGGGCGATGTCGGCCACCTCGGTGACGAACTCCAGCGCCCGGTCGAAGTCGCCGAAGTCGGCGCTCAGATGCAGGCGGTCGGTGAGGAGCCGCCAGCCGGGTGCGGCGACGCTCGCCTCGCGGTTGGACAGTACGGTGCTCATGGCAGGTCCTTCCTCGTCGGGCTCATCGCAGGTCCCTCCTGGCCGGGCCGTGATGGGCGGGCCGCGGCCGGCGTCCGGCGGACGGCTGCTGTCCGCCGGACTCGCGGCCGCTGCCTCCATGGTCACCGTTGCGCCCCGGCCTGTGAACCCCTCCGCCGCAGCCCCTCCGCCGGCGGACCCGTCCGCCGGCAACTCCTTCGGATGAGGGTGACGCCTCCGGACGCGGACCAACCCTCCGTACGTGGGCGGGCCGCTTCCGCCCGCATCGCCGCACCTGACGGCGCGGACACCTGCGTTCGCGCCAGCCCCTGTGTACGCGGGTGGGGGCTGACGCGGCATGCTGGGTGCATGACCGACGCCAATGCCGCGCCCCTCGCAGGCTCGGGCCCATCGGGGTCAGGCTCGGGGTTACCGGGGTCAGGCTCGGGGTCACCGGAGTCAGCGATGTTCGTTCCGCAGGAGATCCCGGTCTCGGCCGGAGCGATCATCCTCGATGACCGGGGGCGGCTGCTGATCCTCAAGCCCACCTACAAGGCGGGCTGGACGATCCCCGGCGGGATCATGGAGGCGAGCGGCGAGACCCCCTGGCAGGCCTGCCGCCGTGAGGTCTTCGAGGAGGTCGGGCTCGTGGTCGAGGCGGGCCGGCTGGTCTGTGTGGACACCCGCCCGGCCCACGACGGTCGCAAGCTCGGCCTGCGGTTCCTCTTCCACTGCGGTGCCCTGCGCCCGGAACAGGCCCTCGGCATCGTGATCGACCGGGTGGAGATCGAGGACCACCGCTTCGCCCCGCTCGACGAGGCGCTCACTCTGTTGCGCAAGCCGGTCCGCCGGCGCGTACGCCGCGGTCTGGACGCCCGCCACTGCGTCTACCTGGAGAACGGGCGCCCGGTCGACGGGGTCGGCTGAGCGCACCTGCCACCGGCCGGAGCCGGCGATCCGGACCGGGCCGGGGATCAGAAGCCGGCCCAGCCGGCCACCTCGGCGGTCAGCGCCGGATCGTACGGCAACGGCTCACCGTCCAGGTCGAGCACCGGGCACACCCCGCGGACGGTCGAGACCAGCCAGGCGCCCCGCGCGGTGAGCAGGTCGGCCGGCCGCAGTAGTTGCGCGACGGTCCGCCGGCCGGCGCTCGTCGCGGCGGCCATCAGGGTGGCGACCGTCACCGACTCCAGGACCCCGGTGTCCCCGGTGGGCACCGAGACCAGCTGGTCGTCGCGGGCGACGACCAGTCCCGAGGTCGGCCCCTCCAGCAGGTAGCCGTCGGTCGACACGAACAGCACGTCATCGGCCCCGCGCGCCGTCGCTTCACGCTTCGCGGCGACGTTGACCCCGTACGACAAGGTCTTGGCGCCGCCCAGCAGCCACGGGGCGGCGGCGAAGACGTCCGAACGGTAACCGCGGCTCAGCGTCACCACGCGCAGCCCGCGCCGGGCCCGCTGCTGGGCGGCGGCGTCGACCGTGGTGAGCAGCAGCAGGCCGGTCGGTGTCCCCGGCCGGTGCGCGGCGCCGCGGGTCCAGATCAGCTTGAGGCTCGCCTCGCCGGGCTCGGTCCAGGCGGCCAGTGCCTCGGCCACCAGCCCGCGCCAGGCGGACAGGTCGGGCGCCGGCAGGCCGAGCAACGCCGCCGAACGGGTGAACCGGGCCAGGTGCCGCTCGAGGTGGAGCACCCGGGCGGTCCCGTCGTGTACCACCCGGCAGGAGTCGAAGCAGCCGTCGCCACGGGTCAGGCCGGCGTCGTCGGCGTACAGCACCGGGACGTCGGGATCGACGATCCCGCGCCCCAGCACCGCGACCAGCTCCCGTGGCTCACGGCTGTGCTCCTGGCGACCGGAGCCGCGTCCTCGCGGCGGACTGCTGCGCTGCTCGGGCTCCGAGCCGCGCTGCTCGGGCTCCGAGCTGGGCCCCTGGGGCGGGCTGCCGGGCTGCTGCTGGCTCATGGCCGGCCCCTACTCGTGCCCTTCCGGGTGCCGTGCCGTGTAGGGGGCCTCCAGCCGTTCGATCTCCTCGGTGCTCAGCCGCAGGTCGATCGCCGCGATCGCGTCGTCGAGCTGGTCGGGCCGGGTCACCCCGACGATCGGGGAGGTCACCGCCGGCTTCGACATCACCCAGGCCAGTGCCACCTGCGCCATCGACACCCCGCGGGCCTGCGCGATCTGCTGCACCACCCCGATGATCGCGGCATCGGAGTCCGGGTTGTGCGCGTACATCCCGGCCCGGACCAGCCGATCGGTGTCCTGCCGCGGCGTGTGGTGGCCGAGCGGATGCGCCAGCTTGCCGCGCGCCATCGGCGACCAGGGGATCACGCCGACGCCCTGGTCGAGGCAGAACGGGTGCATCTCCCGCTCCTCCTCGCGCGTCAACAGGTTGTAGTGGTCCTGCATCGAGACGAAGCGGGTCCAGCCGTTGAGGTCGGCGGTGTACTGCGCCTTCGCGAACTGCCACGTCCACATCGAGCTGGCGCCGATGTAGCGGGCCTTGCCGGCCCGCACCACGTCGTGGAGGGCTTCCATCGTTTCCTCGATCGGGGTGTCGTAGTCCCAGCGATGGATCTGGTAGAGGTCGACGTGGTCGGTGCCCAGCCGGGTCAGGCTCGCGTCGATCGCGCTCAGGATGTGCTTGCGGGACAGCCCCTTGTCGTACGGCCCCGGGCCCATCGGGAAGAACACCTTGGTGGCGATCACCACGTTGTCCCGGCGGGTCAGGTCGGCCAGCGCGGCGCCGAGGATCTCCTCGCTGCGCCCCTGGGCGTACATGTCGGCCGTGTCGAAGGTGGTCAGGCCCGCCTCCAGGGCCCTGCGGATCACCGCACGGCTGTCGGCCTCACCCATCGCCCACTTCTGCGGGCCCTCGCCGGGCGTGCCGAAGCTCATGCAGCCGATGGTGACGGGGCTGACACGGAGGCCCGAGTCCCCGAGCCGGATCTGGTCCATCGTCGTCTCCTCCCATGGGGGTACGTCGCTGCTGCGGAGTCTAGGCGGCACCGCTGACATCCGCAGCGGAAGCGCCGGCGAGCACAGGACCAGGGGGAGGTGCCGGCGGGAAGGGGACAGGCGGCGACAGGTGCGGCGTACGCGCCCGACCGCGCTCGCCACCGGCATCCTTTGCCACCGGGATCCCTCGGTACCCGATTCCACCCTTCACGTCATATACCCCCCAGGGGTATGATGAAACCGTCGAGAGGAACGCCATGGCCACTCAGCCCGACCCTCGCGCGGCGGTCAGCGTCATCGATCCGGTCTGCGGGATGACGGTCGACCCCACCACGCCCCACCGCACCGTCCATGATGGCCGTACGTACCACTTCTGCTCCGACGGGTGTCTGCGCCGCTTCGAGGCCGATCCCGCGGCGTACGTGGCCCACCTCGCGGACACGTCCGCCGCCCGTGCCGACGCCGGCGGGGACCACACCGGCCACCGGGACCACGCCGGGCACCGGGACCACGCCCGACCGGAGGACGCCGGCCATCCGCGCCGTGCCCGGGCGGACGTCGAGTACACCTGCCCGATGCACCCGGAGATCCGCCGGCCCGGGCCGGGCAGCTGCCCCAGGTGCGGCATGGCACTCGAACCGGTGGTGATGACGGCCGCGTCGGGGCCCAACCCCGAGCTGGTCGACATGCGCCGCCGGTTCCGGATCGGTGCCGCCCTGGCCCTGCCGGTGCTGCTGCTGTCGATGCTGGTGCCGCTCGTCCCGGCCCTGCACGGCGTGATCCCGCTGGGAGTGTCGCAGTGGATCCAGTTCGTCCTGGCGACCCCGGTGGTGGTGTGGGCCGGCGCGCCGTTCTTCGCCCGGGGCGCCCGCTCCCTGGTCACCCGCGAGCTCAACATGTTCACCCTGATCGCGCTCGGCGTCGGGGCGGCGTACACCTACAGCCTGGTCGCTCTGCTGGTTCCCGGCGCGTTCCCGGCCTCCTTCCGTACCCCCGAGGGGCTGGTGGAGGTCTACTTCGAGGCCGCCGCCGTCATCACCGTCCTGGTCGCGCTCGGCCAGGTGCTGGAACTGCGCGCCCGCGAGCAGACCTCGGGGGCGATCAGGGCCCTGCTCGACCTCGCGCCGGCCACCGCCCGGCGCCTCGCCCCGGACGGCACCGAGGAGGAGGTGCCGCTGGACCGGCTGGCGGTCGGCGACCTGGTCCGGGTCCGGCCGGGGGACAAGGTGGCCGTCGACGGCATCGTCGAGTCGGGACATTCCGCGGTGGACGAGTCCCTGGTGACCGGCGAGTCACTGCCGGTCGAGAAGTCGGTCGGTCAGCGGGTGGTCGGCGGCACGCTGAACGGCAGCGGTGCGCTGGTGGTCCGCGCCGAGACGCTGGGGGCCGACTCGATGCTGTCCCGGATCGTCGCGATGGTGGCCGAGGCGCAGCGTTCCCGCGCCCCGATCCAGGCGCTGGCCGACCGGGTCTCCCAGGTCTTCGTGCCGGCGGTGATCGGCACCGCCGTCCTCGCGGGGATCGTCTGGGCCGTGGTCGGCCCCGTCCCCCGGTTGCCGCACGCGCTGGTCGCGGCGGTCTCGGTGCTGATCATCGCCTGCCCGTGCGCCCTCGGTCTGGCCACGCCGATGTCGATCATGGTCGGCGTCGGGCGCGGGGCCCGGTCCGGGGTCCTGGTCAAGGATGCCGAGGCCCTCGAGGTGACCGAACGCGTCGACACCCTCGTCGTCGACAAGACCGGCACCCTCACCGAGGGCCGCCCCACCGTCACCCGCGTGCTCGCCCTGGCCGGCGCCGACGAGCGGACGGCACTGCGGCTGGCCGCCGCCGTCGAGCAGGCCTCCGAGCACCCGCTCGGCCAAGCCGTCGTCGCCGCGGCGAAGGACGCCGCGCTGTCCCTGTCCCAGGTCACCGACTTCGGGTCGGAGCCGGGCGGCGGCGTCCGCGGCACCGTGGACGGCCACCTCGTCGCCGTGGGCAACGCCACGTACGCGCTCGGCGACGGGACCGACAACGTTCGGGGTGAAGACGACGGGACCGAAGGCGATGGGACCGACGAGCTGCGGGCCGACGGCGCCACGGTGGTACACCTGGCGGTCGACGGCCGTCCGTACGCTGTCCTGGCCATTGCCGACCCGGTGAAGCCCACCACCCCGGAGGCGCTCGCCGCGCTGCGCGCCGACGGCATCCGGGTGGTCATGCTGACCGGTGACAACCGGGCGACCGCCGAGGCCGTGGCCCGCCGGCTGGGCATCGACGAGGTCCGCGCCGAGGTGCTGCCCGAGCACAAGAGTGAGGTGGTCAAGCAGCTCACCGCGCAGGGCCGGGTGGTCGCGATGGCCGGCGACGGCGTCAACGATGCGCCGGCCCTGGCCGCTGCGGCCGTCGGGATCGCGATGGGCACCGGCACCGATGTGGCGATCGAGAGCGCCGGGGTCACCCTGCTGAAGGGCGACCTGAACGGCATCGTCCGGGCCCGGCACCTGTCGCACGCGACGATGCGCAACATCCGCCAGAACCTCGTCTTCGCGTTCATCTACAACGTGATCGGCATCCCGATCGCGGCCGGTGTGCTCTTCCCGGCCTTCGGGGTGCTGCTGTCGCCGATGATCGCCGCGGCGGCGATGGCGCTGTCGTCGGTCAGCGTCATCACCAACGCCTCCCGGCTACGCCTGGCGAAGATCTGAGCGGCGCCGATCGGCGTCCCGGCCGGGGAGATCGCCCCGGCCGCCCACGGCCGTCGGCGACCGCCGGCCGGCACGGGTCAGGGGTGCGGTCAGAACTTGCGACGCATGTACGAGCGGCCGAGCTTGCCGTCGCGGGCCGGGACGAAGGAGGTGAAGCCCTCGCTGGCGTAGAGCCGGCGGGCGCGGGCGTTGTGGCATTTCATGTCGAGCCACATGCCACGGCTGGCGTACGTCTCCTTGGCGTAGTCGACGATGTACTGCACGAAGAGGTGTCCGAGGCCCTTGCCCCGGTGCGCCGGATCGATCACCATGCGGCGGAGCTCGATGTCGCCGCCGTCGAGGACGCCGGCCAGAACGGCGTAACCGGCCAGGTCGTGGCCGTCGAAGAGGAGAAGATGTTCCTGGTCGGGATCGGCCAGCGACGCCTCGTGGTAGTCGCGGCCTGTCGGACCGAGCCATTCAGCCGTGTCCGTCGACTTCTCCAGGCGAAGAATCGCCTCGATGTCGCCCTCCGTCGTGTGTCGGACGGTCAAGGGCAGGGTAAGTGCCATGAGCACGATGATGACACCGTAACGTCGCCGCACCAACTCGATGGCCCACGGTTGCCTGTGGAGACTCTGAGTGTTTCGTGCCGGTGTGGTATGGGCCGGCGGGTCGTACGGCTGACGCCGGTCGACCCCATCGGTGCCGGGCCGCGGCTCCCGGTGCGGCGCTCACCCGCGCGCCGTCACCAAGCCGTCAACCGCGGTGCCACCGCCGCATCATCGCAGCGTCACCGTGGCATCACCGCCACGAAGTCGCGGCTGGAGGGCTGCAGATAGCGGTCCGCCGCGGCGGTCTCGTCGTCGGTGAGCTTCTTCGGGACGGCGGGCGTGGACGACCCGTGGGTGTAGGTGATGAAGCTGGTCCAGTCCTTGTTGATGTCCAGCTGCATCGCCTCGACCGCGCCGGCGTCGTGCAGGATCTGGGCCAGCGCCCCGACGGTCAGCGACGGCCCGAGCACGACCACCGTGGAGCCGTCCGCCCGGGTGCCGACACCACTGCGCCACACCGCGGCCGCATTGCCGACCGTCTTGCCCCAGACCGCGGCGCTCGGGTCGGAGACCTCCTGGCTGACCCGGCCGTCGTGCACCAGCGGGATGAGGTTCTGACGTACGGCCGCGACCCCCTCGCCGGGGTCGCCACCGGGCCACGTCATCACCTTCAGCGAGCCGTTCGTCCCCAGCACCATCGACGCGGCACCGGCCTGCAGCGGGGCGACGGTGTGGCCCGCCTGCCAGTAGCCGCCCTTGGCGTCGGACATCTTGAAGCCGCTGTTGAAGCTGGCCAGCACCGTGCCCGCCGCCTGCCCGGTGAGCTGGCTGGACTGGCCGGCGACCGGCCCCGGCTCCTTCGTGCCGGGGTGCAGGACGAAGGAGTTGAGCTTCGGGTCGAGCCAGACCGCATGGACCACGTAGGAGGTGTGCACCGCATCGGGGCGCAGCGAGGTGACCATCGCCGCGGTGTCCCCCTTGGCCGAGTAGAGCGGTCGCCATTCCCCCTCGCCAGGCAGCGCCGGGCCCGCCTGGGACGGGATGGTCGCCGGCCGGGCGGTCTTGGTGCGGACCGTCGCGCTGGAGCCGACCTCGAGTGCGGAGGCGTCCGGGGCGCCGCCCGACTTCGGCGGGTCGAGCTGGTACTGCCACTGTTCGAGCAGGGTGATGACCCCGCCCAGGTAGTGGTCCCGGGCCCATTCGGCCACCCGGGCGGCCGTGGTGTCGGTGCCCGGGGCCGCCAGCGCCGACCCCAGCGACACCGAGGTCCACAGCACGACGGCCACGAGCAGGGCGGCGGGGGCCGCCAGCCAACGCCGCTGCCACCATCGGTGCGTACGCCTCGCGCGGCGCCCGGCCGGGATCCCGCGCCTCCCGGGGGCCTGGTGGGCCTCGCGGGACCAGACCGAAGCCTGCGGCCCGGGGAACGTCCCCCGTGCCCCGGTGGCCTCGCGCGACGGGGCGGGCGCGCGGTGGGCGGGTCCGGTCTCGTGCGAGGGCAGCAGGGCGCGGCGGGGATGCGGGGAGAGAGGGTCGGAGACGAGATCGGGCACAGGGGTCCTTCCGGGAGCGACAGACCGGGCGTCGTCACCCCGAACCCCGGCCAGCGGATCACCCACCACCCTGCCGCCCTCCGGTGAGAGGAGGGTGAGAACGCTGTCCCTCGTGCCATTGCGGCGCTTAGGCTGGCCGACGCGGACCGTGCGCAGGGGTCCGTACAGGAGGACGGATGGTACGCGGTGTGCCCGGCATCGGCATGCGGGTCAAGCTCGCCGCCGCCACGATGGCGATCGTCGGCATCGCCCTGGTCGTCGGCACCGGCATCGTCAGTCTGGCGCTCTACACCGCACTGATGTCCTCGGTGACCAAGGAGGCCACCGGCCAGCTCACCGCGGTGGCCGACCTCGTCGGCCGTGAGGGGGTCGACGGGCTGAGCGGTGAGAACGGCGCCGCGGTGACCGTAGGGGTGACCGTGCAGCTGATCGGCGCCGACGGCGCGACGGTCTACTCCTCGGGTGGCGCCACCGCCCTGACCAGGGCCCGGCCCGCCGTCGGCCTGGTCGTCCTGGAGGGGGCGACCCCGCTGCCGCAGCCGACCGACGACCCCGGTCTGGTCGTCGCCTCGACCGGCGTGGCGTACGGCGACCAGCGCGGCACAGCCGTCGTCGGTGTCTCCCAGGACTCCCAGTACGAGGCGGTCCACACGGTCCTCAAACTGCTGCTGGTCGGCACCCCGCTGATCGTCATCGCCGCCGGTGTCGTGGCCTGGTGGCTGGTCAGCCGGTCGCTGCGCCCGGTCGAGGCGATCCGGACGACGGTCGAGTCGATCTCCTCGCGCCACCTCGACGCCCGGGTGCCGATCCCCACGGTCGACGACGAGATCGGCCGGCTGGCCCTGACGATGAACGCCATGCTGAGCCGGCTCGAACGCGGCCGTCAGCAGCAGAACCAGTTCGTCGCCGACGCCAGCCACGAGTTGCGCTCGCCGCTGGCCAGCCTGCACACCGCGCTCGACATGGGCACCGCCGACCCCACCGGGCGACGCTGGCAGGACCTGGCCCCGGTGATGTCGACCGAGACCCGGCGGATGGAGCGGCTGGTCGACGACCTGCTCACCCTGGCCCGGGGGGACGCGGGGATGGTCACCGCCAGCCGGTGGCGTGACGTCGACCTCGACGATCTGGTGGTCGAGGAGGCCCGCCGGCCGCGCAGCCCGGGGCGGGTCGAGGTGGCGTTCGAGGTCGAGCCGGCCCGGGTCCGCGGCGACCGGCTGCAGCTGGTCCGCGTGCTGCGCAACCTGGCCGACAACGCCGTCCGGGCCGCGACCGCGCGGGTGGTCCTGTCGGTGGAGACCGAGGACGGCCACGCCGTGCTCAGGGTGGAGGACGACGGCCCGGGGATCCCGCCGGAGGAGCGGGAACGGGTCTTCGAGCGGTTCGTCCGGCTGGACCCCGCCCGCACCCGCGACGAGGGCGGCAGCGGGCTCGGGCTGGCGATCGTCCGCGAACTCGTCGCGAGCCACGGTGGCACCGTCGCCGTCGACGCCTCCGCGCTGGGCGGGGCCCGGTTCACCGTACGGCTCCCGCTGGACAGCCCGGAGCCGGCTCAGCCCGCCGGCGGGCTGTCGACCAAGCGGTAGCCGACACCGCGGACCGTCTCGATCGAGTGCCGCGAGAACGGCTCGTCGACCTTGCGGCGCAGGTAGCTGACGTAGACCTGGATGATGTTGGTGTCCCCGGCGAACTCCGGGTCCCACACGCTGTCGAGGATCTGCGACTTGGTGACGACCTGGTCGCGGTGACGCATCAGGAACTCCAGCAGTGAGAACTCCTTGGCGGTGAGCTCGATCTCGGTCTCCTCGCGCCACACCCGGTGGCTGCCGGGGTCGAGGGAGAGGTCCCCCACGGCCAGCACGGTCGGTCGCTCCGGGGCGCCGCGACGGATCAGCGCGCGCAGCCGGGCGACCAGCACGACGAAGTCGAACGGCTTGGTGAGGTAGTCGTCCGCGCCGACGTCGAAGGCGTCCACCTGGTCGTACGGCCCGTCCTTCGCGGTCAGCATCAGCACCGGGGTCCAGACCTGGCGGGCCCGCATCCCCTTGACGATATCGTAGCCGTTGAGCGCGGGCAGCATGATGTCGATCACCGCGACGTCGTACGTGCCCTCGGTCGCCATCCACAGACCGTCGCGGCCGGTGGGCGCGCCGGCG
>NZ_JAYFNG010000001.1:0-11921 GCF_034933565.1 Raineyella sp. | reverse complement strand
ACACAAGAAACACAACGCCGCCCTGATCTGCCTGGCCCGCCGACGCTGCGACGTCCTGTTCGCCATGCTCAGAGACGGCACCCTCTACCAGCCATCCATCCCTGCCGCCGCTTGACGAACCTCATAGGGACACCCCCCCGGCCCCGGGACGGGTGCGGGGGCAGTGCGCGAGGCCGGCTCCGGGACGGGTACGGGGCCGGTCCCGGAGGACCGACCCCGCACCTGCCCCGGCAGGATCACGGTCCGACTCGCGGACCACGATCCCGGCCCGAGGGCCCGGACCCCCGACCCGGTCTCAGGCTCCGAACCACTTCGCCGTGCAGCTGGCGATCGCCCGCTCGAAGCTGTCGTCGCTGTGCTTGCGGCGGATCCAGGCGTCGAGGTCACCGGCCGCGGCCGCGGTCTCCCGACGGCAGCCCTCCGGATCGGTCACGGCGTGGAAGAGCATCTCCTGGGCCTGCTCCTCGTCCCGGTAGAAGTACAGGTACCCCTCCGGCAGCAGGGCCCGGGCCCACGGCAGGTCGGGGAACACCCCGATCGCCCCGGCGGCCAGCGCCTCCAGGTACTGCAGGCCGTACGACTCGTCGGCCGAGGTCGCCAGGAAGGCGGTGGTGTGGGCCAGCCGGTCCCAGTAGTCCTCGCGGGTCGTCATCGGGCCGACCCAGGTCCACTTCTCCCGGGAGATCCGCATCGCCTTCTCGGTGATCAGGTCCTTCTCCTGCAGCCGCATCTCCATGGTGATCGGGGTCCGGGCCGCGACCGCGGACACCACCCGCATGAAGAGGTCGGGCCGCTTGCGGGAGCCCAGGGTGACGGCCGGGTACAGCACCACCGGGATCTTGGTGGTGGTGTGCGGACGCACCCGCTGCAGGTGGATGCCGAGGTTCTCCCAGCCGATCACGGCCCGCTCCGCGAGTGCCGGGACGGTCCAGGTGTCGAGCACCTCGCGCACCTCGTGCGCGGTCCGTTCGGAGTTGGCGAAGGTCGGGAACAGCCCGAACGACAGGCCGAGCGATGCCTGCCGGACGGTCTCGGGGTACTCGGACACGTTCTGCCAGATGAAGTTCATCACCTGCGGCCGGCGCGCCCCCTCCTTGAGCACGGTCCAGACCAGGGGCGAGTCGAGGACGTCCATGTTGATCACGACGGTGTTGTCGCCGTCGATGAACTGCAGCGGCTGCTGGACGAATCCGCGGCAGCGCCGGGGCTCGGGCCCGACCAGGATCGGGTCGGGGAACAGCCGGAGCAGCCGGCGGACCAGGGTGGGACCGGCGCCCCGGCCGATGACGTCGCCGTCGGCGTCGACCAGCGGCTCGTGGCTGAGGGCGCCGAACTTGACCGCGACCTTCTTGACCGCGTTGGCGGGGGCCTTGGGAGGAACGGACATCGGGCTCACCCTTCCTGCACCCGGCCGGTCGGCCGGTCGGTCGGAACAGCGTCGGACGGCACGCCGCGTCGGGGGACGGGCTCAGCGGCGCGAGCGGCACCGGGCCGGTCGAGCCCGGCGGCCGCGGGCGGTGTTCCGCCGGTCACCAGGGCGGCGGCCCCGGCACGGTCGGCGATCGGCTGCTCGTCGGGCTCCTCCTCGACACCGGTGTCCTCGAGCGAGGAGGTGATCCGCATGCCGTAGAAGGACCGGTGGACGAAGAACGCGGAGGCGAGGAAGAACACCACGGCGAGCACGGTGACCACGCCGCCCAGTCCGCGTCCGGTCAGGGCCACGGCCAGCTCGACGGCCAGCAGGCCGAACAGGGTGGTGAACTTGATCACCGGGTTGAGGGCGACCGACGAGGTGTCCTTGTACGGGTCACCGACGGTGTCGCCGACGATCGTCGCGTCGTGCAGCGCGGTGCCCTTGGCGTGCAGGTCGGTCTCGACGATCTTCTTCGCGTTGTCCCAGGCGCCGCCCGCGTTGGCCATGAAGATGGCCTGGTAGAGGCCGAACACCGCGATCGAGATCAGATAACCGATGAAGAAGTACGGCTCCACGAAGGCGAACGCCAGGGTGGCGAAGAAGATGCCCAGGAACAGGTTGAGCATGCCCTTCTGGGCGTACTGGGTGCAGATCTCCACGACCTTCTTGGAGTCGGTCTCGCTGGCGCGGGTGACCGTGTCGTCCAGCCGGATGTTGTCCCGGATGAACTCGACCGCCCGGTAGGAGCCGGTGGTCACCGCCTGGATGGTGCCGCCGGTGAACCAGTAGACCACGGCACCGCCGGTGATCAGGCCGAGCAGGAACGGCGGGTGGAGCAGCGAGAGGTTCTCGATCCCCTCGGTCATGCCCTTGGTGAGGCCCATGATGATCGAGAAGATCATCGTGGTGGCACCGACCACGGCGGTGCCGATCAGCACCGGCTTGGCGGTCGCCTTGAACGTGTTGCCGGCGCCGTCGTTCTCCTCCAGCATCAGCTTCGCGCTCTGCCACTCCGGCCGGAACCCGAAGTCACGTTCGATCTCCGCGTCGATCCCGTCGATCTCCTCGATCGTCGAGAGTTCGTAGACCGACTGGGCGTTGTCGGTGACCGGGCCGTACGAGTCGACCGCGATCGTCACCGGGCCCATGCCGAGGAAGCCGAAGGCCACCAGGCCGAAGGCGAACACCGACGGGGCCAGCATCAGGGCATCGAGGCCGGTGGTCGAGATGGCGTACGCGACACCCATCAGGCCGATGATCGCGATGCCCAGCCAGTAGCCGGAGAAGTTGCCGGCCACCAGGCCGGACAGGATGTTGAGCGAGGGGCCGCCCTGGCGGGAGGACTTCACCACCTCCTGGACGTGGCGACTCTTGGTCGAGGTGAACACCTTGACCAGCTCGGGGATCAGGGCGCCGGCGAGGGTGCCGCAGGAGATGATCGTCGCGAGCTTCCACCACAGGCCGGAGCCGAGATCGGGGATCAGTGCCCAGGTGGTCAGGAAGGTGAACGCGATCGACATCAGCGAGGTGAGCCAGACCAGGTTCGACAGCGGGGACTCGAAGTCCATCCGGTCGGCCTCGGCGTAGCGGGAGCGGGTGATCGCGGCGTTGATGAAGTAGGACACCGCGGAAGCGATCACCAGCACCGCGCGGATCACGAAGATCCACACCAGCAGGGTGACCTGGGTGGACACGTCGTGGACGCCGAGCAGGATGAAGGTGACCAGCGCGACGCCGGTGACGCCGTACGTCTCGAAACCGTCGGCGGACGGGCCGACCGAGTCGCCCGCGTTGTCACCGGTGCAGTCGGCGATCACGCCGGGGTTGCGGGCGTCGTCCTCCTTGATCTTGAAGACGATCTTCATCAGGTCCGAGCCGATGTCGGCGATCTTGGTGAAGATGCCGCCGGCGATGCGGAGCACGGAGGCGCCCAGCGACTCGCCGATGGCGAAGCCGATGAAGCACGATCCGGCGATCTCGCCCGGCAGGAACAGCATGATGAAGAGCATCATGAACAGCTCGACCGAGATCAGCACCATGCCGACCGACATGCCGGAGCGCATCGGGATCGAGTGCACAGGGTAGGGCTTGCCCTTCAGCGAGGCGAAGGCGGCCCGGGAGTTCGCGAAGGTGTTGACCCGAATGCCGTACCACGCCACGCCGTACGACCCGGCCATGCCGATCAGGCTGAAGAGCAGCACGATGGCGACCCGGCCCCAGCCGAAGCCGACGAGGAACTTGTAGTAGGCGAAGATGACCGCGCCGATGATCGCCCACAGGATGAGCAGGAACCGGCCCTGGGTCTGCAGGTACGTCTTGCAGGTGGAGTAGATGAGCTCGGAGATCTCGCGCATCGAGCGGTGCACCGGCAGCTTGCGCAGCTGGGCGTACGTCACCACACCGAACAGGAGACCAAACAGGCACACCACCAGACCGACCGAGAGCAGCACCTTGCCGTTGATGCCGCCCAGGAAGTCGATCTGGGACAGGTCGGGTAGGGCGAGGTTCGCCTCGCCGCCGATCCGGTGGCCGCTGGTGCCGGCCTCCGCGCCGCCGCCGGCACTGCAGCCGGCCAGCGCCGTGGCCAGCAGGCCCAGCGAGGCGGCGATCGCGAGGCGAGCGCGTCGAGGTCGATCCGGGGGGGTGGGGCGGGCCGAGGCCCGCGGCAGACGTCCGCGATGGGGGTCCGTCATGATGTGATCCTGGCTTCCTTGCGAGAGATGTCAGACGGTTTCTCCCAAGTCTATGACGGGGTGTAGTAGCACCTCCGTGACGCTTCTCTCACGTGAGGTTGTTCACAGGGATGCCATGGCACGGTCCGCGCCGCTCATCGTTGGGCGCGCCCGGCTACCATCGGGGCGATATCGCCGGCTCCCGGGCCCGCCCTCTTCCGGGCCTGCCCCCGGACCGCGCCACCGATCCCAGGAGGAACTGGATGCAAGCGCAGCGCCGCACCGTTTTCAAGCTCGCCGGAGCCGGTGCCCTCGCCGTGTCGGCCCCGCTCGGGCTGACGGCCTGCACCGCGGACTCCACCGGCGGCAACGCCCGGACGCGGACCAAGAACAACCGCCAGTTGCGGGTCAAGAAGTCCGACATCCCGGTCGGCTCGGGCGTCATCTATCCCGATGACGGCTACGTGGTGACCCAGCCCACCGCCGGGACGTTCCAGGCCTTCTCCGACATCTGCTCGCATCAGGGCTGCCCGGTGCGCCAGATCACCGCGGACCACCGGATCCACTGCCTGTGCCACAACTCCTACTTCTCGGTGGACGGGGGCAAGGTACTCGACGGCCCGGCGCCGTACGCCCTGACCCCGGCCACCTTCGAGGTGCAGGGCGACGAGATCGTCGTGAAGGGCGTCAGCTAGGCGGACGCCCCCACGCCGATGTCGGAGTCGGCCAGGATCGGCCGCAGGTAGCGGCCGGTCCACGACTCCTCGCAGTCGGCGACCTCCTCCGGGGTGCCCTCGACGACGACCGTCCCACCCCGGCGTCCGCCCTCCGGGCCCATGTCGATGAGCCAGTCGGCGGTCTTGATCACGTCGAGGTTGTGCTCGATCACGATCACCGTGTTGCCCTGGTCGACCAACCGGCCCAGCACGCCGAGCAGCTTGCGGATGTCCTCGAAGTGCAGGCCGGTGGTCGGCTCGTCGAGGACGTAGACCGTACGCCCGGTGGACCGGCGTTGCAGCTCGGCAGCGAGCTTCACCCGCTGGGCCTCGCCGCCGGACAGCGTGGTCGCCGGCTGACCGAGCCGGACGTAGCCCAGGCCGACGTCGACCAGCGTCTGCAGGTGCCGGGAGATCCGCCGGACCGGTTCGAAGAACTCCAGCGCCTCCTCGATCGGCATGTCGAGGACCTCGGCGATGGTCCGGTTCTTGTAGTGCACCTCCAGCGTCTCCCGGTTGTACCGGGCACCGTGGCAGACCTCGCACGGCACGTACACGTCGGGCAGGAAGTTCATCTCGATCTTCAGCGTGCCGTCGCCGTGGCACTCCTCGCACCGGCCGCCCTTGACGTTGAAGGAGAACCGACCCGGTCCGTAGCCGCGCATCTTCGCCTCGGGGGTCTCGGCGAACAACTTGCGGATCTGGTCGAACACCCCCGTGTAGGTGGCGGAGTTGGACCGCGGCGTACGCCCGATCGGGGACTGGTCGACGTGGATCACCTTGTCGATCCGGTCGACCCCCTGGACCGCGCGGTGCTTGCCGGGCACGGCCTTGGCCGCGTACAGCTGCTTGGCGAGCGAGCGGTAGAGGATCTGGTTGACCAGGGTCGACTTGCCGGAGCCGGACACGCCGGTGACCACCGTCAGCACGCCGAGCGGGAACGCCACGGTGACGTGCTGCAGGTTGTTCTCGTACGCGTCGCGGACGACCAGCTCGCGGCCCTCGGTGCGCGGGCGGCGGATCGCCGGCAGCGGGATCGAGCGCCGCCCGGACAGGTAGGCGCCGGTCAGCGACTGGTGGTTGGCCACCAGTTCCTCGTACGGCCCGCTGACCACCACGTCACCGCCGTGCTCGCCGGCGCCCGGGCCGATGTCGACGACCCAGTCGGCCGCCCGGATGGTGTCCTCGTCGTGTTCGACGACGATCAGCGTGTTGCCCATGTCGCGCAGCCGCTCCAGGGTCTGGATCAGCCGGGCGTTGTCGCGCTGGTGCAGACCGATGCTGGGCTCATCGAGGACGTACAGCACGCCGACCAGCCCGGCCCCGATCTGGGTGGCCAGCCGGATCCGCTGCGCCTCGCCGCCCGACAGGGTGCCGGCGGAGCGGGACAGGGTGAGGTAGTCCAGCCCCACGTCGACGAGGAACCGCAGCCGCAGACCGATCTCCTTGACCACCCGCTCGGCGATCTGTGCCTCCCGCTCGCTGAGCTCGAGGCCGGCAAGGAAGTCCGCGGCGTCGGCGATGGCCATGGCGGACACCTCGGCGATCGACCGCCCGCCGACGGTGACCGCCAGCGAACTCGGCTTGAGCCGGGCACCCTTGCAGGCCGTGCAGGGCACCTCGCGCATGTAGCCGGCGAACCGCTCCCGGGCGGTGTCGGTCTCGGCGTCGTCGTGGCGGCGGGTGATCCAGTGCACCACGCCCTCGTAGGAGGTGGTGTACTTCCGTTCCCGGCCGAACCGGTTGCGGTACGAGACGTAGACGGGAGCGCCATGACCACCGAGGACCAGGCCCTGGACCTCGGGGGCGAGATCGCACCACGGCGTGTCGAGGCTGAAGCCCTCCTCCTTGGCCATCCCCTGCAGCAGGCGCATGAAGTACTCGCTGGTGTGCGAGCCTGCCCACGGGGCGATGGCCCCCTCGGCGATGGACAGCTGGTCGTCCGGGATGACCAGGTCCGGGTCGACCTCCATCCGGGTGCCGATACCACCGCACTGCGGGCAGGCGCCCCACGGCGAGTTGAACGAGAACTGCCGCGGCTCGAGCTCCTCGATGTTCACGTCGTGCCCGTTGGGGCAGGCCAGGTGCTCGGAGAACCGGACCTCGCGCTCGGGGTCCTTGGGCTCGCGGTCGACGAAGTCGATCGCCACCACGCCCTGGGTGAGGCCGAGGGCGGTCTCGATCGAGTCGGTGAGCCGGCGGTGCGCGGTCGGCTTCACCACCACCCGGTCGACGATCACGTCGATGTCGTGCTTCTTCTGCTTCGCAAGCTTCGGCGGGTCGGTGAGCTGGTGCTGCTCCCCGTCGACCCGGACCCGGGCGTAGCCCTGGGTGGTGAGCTGCTGGAACAGGTCGACGTACTCGCCCTTGCGCCCGCGGACGACCGGGGCGAGGACCTGCAGCCGGGTGCCCTCCGCCAGCTCCATCAGCCGGTCGACGATCTGCTGCGGGGACTGGCGGCTGATCGGGGCGGCGCAGACCGGGCAGTGCGGATGGCCGGCCCGGGCCCAGAGCAGCCGGAGGTAGTCGTACACCTCGGTGATGGTGCCGACGGTCGAACGCGGATTGCGGCTGGTGGACTTCTGGTCGATCGAGACGGCCGGGGACAGGCCCTCGATGAAGTCGACGTCCGGCTTGTCCATCTGGCCGAGGAACATCCGGGCGTACGAGGACAGCGACTCGACGTAGCGGCGCTGGCCCTCAGCGAAGATCGTGTCGAACGCGAGGCTCGACTTGCCCGAGCCGGACAGACCGGTGAACACGATCATCGCGTCGCGCGGCAGGCTCAACGAGACGTTGCGCAGGTTGTGCTGGCGGGCCCCGCGGACGACGATCCGGTCCAGGCCCGTCCCCGGGACGTGCCCGGACGGCCCGCCGAGCACCCCGTGTGCCGCCGGAACGCCCGGATCGGCCGTCGGGACGGGCTCCGGGGAGCGGGGGTCGAGGGGGTCAACGAGGCTCACCCGGCAATCCTATGCACAACGGTCAGACAGTCCGGATCTCCACGACGGGGCTCTGGCACGGATCTCCACGGCGTACGCCATTGCCGGGATCTCCAGGGTGCGCATCAGTGCCGAGATCTCCACGGCGTACGCCATTGATCGGATCTCCACGGCGCGCACCATTGCCAAGAACGACCGGGTCGACCACTCTGGGAGCAACGGGAGGTCATCATGCGCTGTGTGCTGCTGCTGAACAACACCGAGCCGAAACCGGGCGAAGTGTCGCCGGAGGCCATCGCGGCCATGCAGGAGGCGTTCGGGGCGTACGGACGGGAGCTGGAGGAGGCCGGGGTGCTGGTCGCGGCCGAGGTGCTCACCTCGCCGTCGGAGGGCACCAGTCTCACCCGGCGCACCTGGGCCGTCGACGCCCGGCACGGACCCTTCGCGCCGGCCACCGAGCCGCTGATGGGCGTGTTCATCCTGGACGTCCCGGACCGTGCCACCGCCCTGGTGTGGGCGGAGAAGTGCCCGGGTGCCACGTACGGCATCGTCGAGGTCCGGGCCTCGGCCACGTCCTTCCGCGACGGACAGTGGACCTAGCCGGCGGCCTCGCGACCGGGCTCGTGGCAGGCACCCCCGGGACAGGCACCGCGACAGGGGCATCGACCGGAGCACCTCGTGGAACGGACCGGCGGTCGTGACGCACCGTTGGCCGGATCCGGCCGCCCTGGAACTGCTCGTCGCCGTGGCCGAGCACGGCGGTGTGGGGGCCGCCGCGCGGGCCCTCGACATCGCCCAGCCGAACGCCTCGCGCACCCTGCGCAACCTCGAGCGGGAGCTGCGTCTCGACCTGGTGGAACGTACGCCGCACGGCTCGACCCTGACCCCCGAGGGTGCTCTGGTGGTGACCTGGGCGCGCGGCGTCCTGGGCCAGGCCCAGACCCTGGTGGACGGGGTGGCGCTGCTCCGCCGGGAACGTACGGCCCGGGTCGCGGTCGCCGCGACGCCGCTGATCGCCGAGCACCTGCTACCGATGTGGGTCGCCGAGTTGCGCAGCACCACCCGGGCGCGAGCGGCCCAGTGGTACCGCAGTGGTGCCCCGCACGACGCCCCGACCCTGACGGCGGCCGGCGACGTCGAGGTGGACCTCACCGTGGCGGGCCCGGGCCGGGTGCTCAGCCTGGTGGCCCTCGGCGAGGCGAGTCTCGGGTTCACCGAGGAACCGGCCCGTGCGGCCGGTCTGGAGGTGCTGACCTTCGGCACCGAGGGGCTGGTGGTGACCGTCGCGCCGCACCACCGGTGGGCGCGTCGGGAGGCCCCGATCCCCGCCGCGGAACTGGCCCGTACGCCGCTCGTGGTCCGGGCCGCAGGGTCCTCGACCCGGCGCCTCGTCGACGCGGCACTGGCCCCGTACGACCCGGTGGCGCCGCGCAAGGAGTGTCCGACCGCGGCCGCCGTCCTGGCGTCGGTCGCCGCAGGGATCGCCCCCGCGGTGGTGGGGAGTCTGGATGCCGCCTCCTGGATCCGGACCGGCCGGGTGGCCGCCGTCGCCGTCGCCGACCTGACGCTGTCCCGGCCGCTGCAGGTCGCCTGGCCTAAGGGTGGCCGGCCACCGGACCTGGCCGGAGAACTGCTCGCGATCGCCCTGGCCCACGCCCGTCGGCACGCCACCACCGGGCGGAACGGCTGGGACCCGCCGGGACAGCGGTAGCACCGGATCCCTGTTCGCCGTCCGTGCCGGTGGTTATCGTGGAGCGGTGAGCACCGACACGCCAGGCCGGGCGACCCTCTCCCAGGTACGCCCCGCCCTCCACGACGCCACCCAGGAACTGCTGGGGGCGACCATCCAGGTCACCGACGACGACTGGGCCGCCCCCAGTGCCCTGCCCGGCTGGTCGCGCGCCGAGCTCGCGGCCCACATCGCCCGCCACGCCGACGCCGTCCGTGGCGTGGTCGAGGGTGCCCTGCGGGGCGAGGACGTCGCGCTGTATCCCTCCCCGGACGCCCGCGACGCCGGCATCCGGGCCGGCGCCGGGCGCGGCGGCCTGGCGATCCAGGAGGACCTCGACGCCGCCTGCGGACGACTCGAGCAGGTCTTCGACGAGGTGTCCGACTGGACGATGCCGGTGCTGTTCCGCGACAGTCGCGTCCCGGTGGCGGCCCTGGTGGTCGGGCGGCTGGCCGAGGTCGTCATCCACCACATCGACCTGGCGATCGGCACCGGGTTCGACGACCTCGACCCGGTGATCTCCGCCATCGTCCTCGGCTGGGCCGTCGACCGGATCGGCCACAAGCCCGGCACCCCGGCCCTCCGGCTGCTCACCCCGGACGGGCGCGAGTGGCTGACCCCGGCCGCCGATGGAACGGATGGCGTCACCACCGTGACCGGCACCCCGCAGCGTCTGCTCGGATGGCTCAGCGGCCGCGCAGGCGCCGACGCCGTGTCGGGCGCCGATGACGTCGTCGTGCCGTCCTGGTGACGGCCACCCACCCCGCACGCCGCACCGTCCCCCGCGCCGAGGAGATCCGCATGCCCATGTCCACCGACGACCCGGGGACGACCATGCCCCCCGACCGCTCCGGGCCGAGCATCCCCACGGGCCGTCCAGGGGCCACCGACCCCACCGACACCCTCCCCACCGATGCCGGCCCGGTCGAGGCCCACGTCGAGTCCGGCGGCCCGGAGCGGACGATCGACCTGGGAGACCTCCGCCTGACCAAGGTGTCGGTCGGGCCGACCGACAACAACGCCTATCTCGTCGGCCGGGCCGACGGGCCGGTCGTGCTGGTCGACTGCGCGGCCGACGCGGATCGTCTCACCGAGGTGATCGGGGACCGTACGGTCGGCGTCATCGTCACCACACATCGCCACCCCGACCACGTCCGGGTACTCGGCGAGATGGCGGCCCGGACCGGTGCGCACCTCATCTGCGGCGAACCCGACCGCGCCGCGATCGAGGAGCGGACCGGGACCCGGCAGACCGGCGTGTGGGACGGCGACGTGATCCGGTGCGGGGACCTCGAGCTCGGGGTGATCGGATTGGTCGGTCACACGCCCGGCTCGATCGCCCTGGTGGTCTCCCCCGCCGCCGGGCCCGTCCAGCTGCTCACCGGGGACGCGATCTTCCCCGGCGGGCTGGGCCGGACCACCTCCCCGGCCGACTTCGACTCGCTGTTCACCGACGCGACGGCCAAGGTCTTCGACCGTTTCCCGGACCGGACGGCGCTGCACCCCGGGCACGGGGACAGTACGACGCTCGGCCGGGAGCGGCCCCACCTCGACGAGTGGCGCCGTCGCGGTTGGTGACCAGCCCACAGTTGGTGACCGGCCCACGGTTCTTGACCAGCCACGGTTCTTGACCGGCCACGGTTGGTGACGCCCGGCGCGGCTCAGTCGCGCCGGGCGTCGAGCACGATGTCGACCGCGACACCGTCGGAGGTCGCCCGTTCCACCTCGTCGAGGCGCAGGACGGTGAGGTCCCCCGCCCCGGCGCGCAGCTGTGCGGCATCCAGCAGCATCAGCGGGTCCTGCGGGCCACCCACCCCGTCGGTGAGGTTGCGCAGGGCGTGCCCGACGACCAGCAGGTGACCACCGGGGGCGACGAACCGCCGGAGCCGGGCGAAGACGTCGGCAGCCACATGCATGAAGGAGACCAACACCAGGTCGAACTCGTGCGGCGGCTCCCAGGTGGTCACATCGTCGACGACCCAGGTGACCTCCAGGCCGCGTCGGCGAGCCTCTTCCTCGCCCTTGGCCAGACCGACCGCGGAGAAGTCGATCGCGGTCACATCCCAACCGCGCTCGGCGAGCCACACGGCGTGCCGGCCCTCCCCCGCCGCGACATCGAGCGCCCGGCCGGGCGCCATCGGGGCCACCAGCTCCGCCACCACCTCGTGCGGCTCGGAGCGCCAGACATGCTTCCGCCCGGCATAGCGGCGGTCCCACTCGGTGGCATCGGGTGCAGTCATCGTCGTCCTTCACTCAGTGTTCGTACGGTTCGTACAGTGCGCCGGTGCCCGTACGGGGTTCCCGGTGTTACGGGGTTCCCGGTGTTACGGGGTTCCCGGCGTTACGGGGTTCCCGGCGTTACGGGGTTCCCGGCGTTACGGGGTTCCCGGCGTTACGGGGTTCCCGGCGTTACGGGGTTCCCGGCGTTACGGGGTTCCCGGCGTTCGT